>JAIOQJ010000622.1 GCA_021413475.1 Planctomycetota bacterium
TTGTGGCTGGAGTGGTGCTGCGGAGGCGGCGTGCTGTTGGCAGTGCTGGTAGGCATTTTGGCGGCTCACCGGTCCGGTAGTGGCCGCGCCTGATTCATTCGTTTTCAAGATCAATCCAGGTCGCCCCTTCGGCCAATCGCTCGACCAAATGTCGGGCTTCTTCTTTGACTGTCATCATGCTCTTCCCGACAGGTGAGAGGTCTGTCGCCACCGGAAATCACCCCAGCAACTCCTTCACCAAACTCGCCAGCAGCGCTGGGTCATTCTTGCTAACCACGTGCTGGATCCGTTCGGTGGGGACGCCGATTTTTTCCATGACGCTCGTCGCGGACTTCCAGAGCTTTTCGCGTTTCTTTCCCTCGGCGAGAAAAAGCTCCGTGACCAGCTCGGATAGTTTTTGCACCTGGATCGTATCCAGGTTCGAGTAGTAACGCTTGATGATGCCTTGCTGATGTTTGCTGAAATCGTCGAGCATGTGCCCACCCTTGGTTCGCCTTGAAACCGGGGAAATCGTATACTCAGATTTATCGTAATCCTCTCCGGTCATCTACTGCAAATATGCGTGTCGTTCTGCAACGAGTTCGCCGGGCTTCCGTGACCATCGGCACGGAGTGCGTCGGCCGTATCGACCACGGCTTGCTGATCCTGCTCGGCGTGCACCGCACGGACGGGCCGGAACAGGCGAACTGGCTGGCCGATAAAGTCGCTGGATTGCGGATTTTCGAGGATCCCGACGGTAAAATGAACCTGAGCGTCCTGGATAAGGACGGCAGCATCCTGGTCGTCAGCCAGTTTACCCTTTATGGCAGTTGCGAGAAGGGCCGGCGGCCGAGCTTCATCGAAGCCGCCCATCCCGAAATCGCCGAGCCGCTCTACGAGCGGTTCGTGAACAACCTGAAGGCCCTCGGCATCCCCGTGGCCACCGGCCGTTTCGGGGCCGACATGCAGGTGGAATTGATCAACGACGGGCCGGTGACGATTGTGGTGGATTGCGACGCGGGTTGAATGAAAAGGCGAGCCGAGCGGCGTAAGCCGCCATGAATTTTAAGGGACAATGGATCGCGGCGGCCCTGTTCGGGGCTTTCGCACTCGCAGGGTCGGTCCGAGCGGAAGACCCGCCCGCATTCGCGGGCGATAAGAAGGGGACGATTAAAATCGTTTCCAGCTTGCCGCGCACTGGTAGTTCGAAGGGCCAGACCGACACCATCGTTAATGGCATCAAACTGGCCCTGGAAGAGGCCGGCAATAAGGTCGGCGACTTCAAGATCGAATACGAAGATCTCGACGACGCCACCGCGACCTCGGGTTCCTGGGACGCCCAGCAAGAGACGAACAACGCCAACAAGGCGATCGGCGATAAAGACGTGATGGTCTACATCGGCACCTACAATTCGGGTGCCTCGAAGATCTCGATGCCGCTCCTGAACAAAGCCAACGTCCTGATGATCAGCCCCGCGAACACGGCTCCTGGATTGACCAAGCCGAAAACGGGTGCCCCTAACGAACCCGAGTGCTATCGCCCGTCGGGCAAGGTCAACTACTTCCGCGTGGTGCCAACCGACGACATTCAAGGTCCCGTCGGTGCGGCCTGGGCCAAAAAGCTGACCGGAAAACTCAAAAAGCCGCGTTCAGTTTATATTCTGCACGACGGCGAAGTGTACGGCGAGGGCGTGGCCAAGGCGTTCAAGCAAGAGTGTGAAGCACTGAAGCTCGAAGTTCTCGGTTACGAGCCCATCGACGTCAAGGCCCAAGAATTCAAGGCGTTGATGCTCAAGGTAAAAGCCAAGAATCCGGGATTGATCTATTTCGGCGGCACGTCGCAGACGAAGGCCGGCCAGATTGTGAAAGACATGGCGGCCGCGGGTATCGATGCACCGTATATGGTTCCGGATGGTTGCTTCGAGCAAGCCTTCATCGACTCGGCGGGTAGCGATATCGTCAACGGACGCTGCTACGTTACCTTCGGCGGCATGCCGATATCCGAGCTCGGTAAAACCGACAACGGCAAAGCGTTCATCGAATCCTACCAGAAGAAATTTGGCAAGCTTCCAGAAGAAGCCTATTCGGCTTACGGATACGAATGCGCTAAAGTGGCGCTTGAGTGCATCCGCCGGGCCGGGGTCAAGAACCGCGAAGCGCTTCTCTGGCATTGTGCCCGCATCAAGGACTACGATGGCGTTCTTGGTAAATGGTCGTTCGATAAGAATGGCGACACTTCCCTGCAGGTGATGAGCGGCAACATCATCGAAGGGGGCAAGTTCAAGTTCTCGCAAAAGCTGGAGCTTTCCGACGAGTGATTCGCTGATCAAAGCCCGTCGCATCAGCAGGGACTATTCCTAGTGCTGACCCGGCGGGCTTTCGTAATTTTCACCCTCTTACCGAGACCGATGCTTTGATGCTTTCCCTGCCCCTTGCTAGCCTGGATACAAATGTCCTGATCAACATTTGTATCAATGGGCTCGTCTACGGCTTCCTCTACGCCTTGATCGCACTCGGCTACACGATGGTCTACGGCATCGTTGAGCTCATCAACTTCGCGCACGGCGATCTGTTCATGCTGGGCAGCATGGTCGTGTGGTCGATGGTCGCTGTCCTGGCCGCTGGTGTCGCCCCGGGATCGATGGCCGCGATCCTTCTCATTTTGGCCATGCTGGTCGTGGTGCCGCTTTGTTGCGCGTTGCTCAACGCGGGCGTCGACGTGGTCATCTATCGGCCGCTGCGTAACGCTCCGAAACTGGCCCCGCTCGTTTCCGCCATCGGCGTCTCGTTCGTCTTCATGAACATCGGCCAAGTCTGGGGCGGTTCCCAGGACGTTAACATCGCGACTCTGATTCCTGATTCGAACATCCTTGGTGCCAATTCGAGCATCTTTCTGAGTGGAACCGATGTTCTAGTCATCGCGGTAACGGTTCCAGTCATGATCCTCCTGACGTTCTTCGTGAAGTTCACCTCGCTCGGCCGAGCCATGAGAGCGACCGCGCAGAATCCCGTCGCCGCTCAATTAATGGGAATTCAAGTGAATCGCGTCATCTCCGTGACATTTTTGATCGGTGGAGCGTTGGCCGGCGTCGCTAGCGTGATCTATGCCTTGAAAGTTCATACGGTGAATTTCCAGATGGGTTTCCAGAACGGTCTGTACGCGTTCACGGCCGTGGTACTGGGCGGCATCGGCAACATTCCGGGGGCCGTGGTCGGTTCACTCATCGTCGGCATGGTCTATTCCCTGGCCAGCGGATATGCCGACAATCTCTGGGCCACGGCGATGGTCTTTTTGATCATGATCGTCATCTTGGTGTTTCGTCCGCAAGGCATCATGGGCGCTCGCGTTCGGGAGAAGGTGTAACCGCCATGCACAAGATCCCGTGGGGCTTGCTGATCTTCGCGGCGCTGGCGATCGGCCCGTTCGTCCCCGAAGTTCAAGAGTTCATTCTCAAAAACAACCTCGGTTCAACATTACCGAGCTTGTTCATCGGGGCCATTTTGGGGCTCGCCTTGAATGTCGTTCTCGGCAATGCCGGACAGCTTCATCTGGGGATTGCCGCGTTCTATGGCATTGGCGCTTTCACCATGGCGATTCTTCAAATTGCCATCTACCCCTTTCAATGGGATTTTTGGCCCGCTCTTTTGACTTCCGCTCTTGTCAGTGCCTTCATCGGAATCGTTCTCAGTTCACCGACCTTACGACTACGCGGCGACTATCTGGCATTGGTGACGCTGGGTTTCGGTGTGATCACCATCACCTTGCTCCGCAAATTTGATGAGATTACCGGCGGTAAACAGACACTCAACCCGATCCTCCCTCCGAAGCTGCCGGAATTCTTGACCAGCCCCTACACCTGGTGGGACAACAAATCGCTTCTCGACATGCTTGGACTCAGTAGCGAATGGTCGAAGGACTATCGGCTGTACTATTTCCTGACACTCGGCTTCTTGGCCGCCGTTTACTGGCTCTTGAGAAACATCGAGCGAGCCCGCCTTGGTCGAGCGTGGTTGGCGCTTCGGGAAGATGAGCTTGCCGCGACTTGCATGGGAATTAACGCCGCACGCCTGAAACTCGCCGCCTTTGCATTGAGCGCCGGCATCGCGGGCCTCGCCGGGGGGCTGTACGCTGTAAAGACGGGCACGACGAACGAGCCGACCTATTTTGATTTCTCGCTCTCCGTTACCGTGTTGTGCGCCGTCATCCTGGGCGGACTCGGCAGCCGTAACGGCGTTCTGCTCGGCATCCTTTTCATCAACGGTTTCGAGTTGATACTCGCACCGTACATCGACAGTTTTTTGCAACGCGGCAACTACAACCCCGAAGGCAAGAACTATCTCAAATTCAGCAACTGGAAATTGATGATCTTCGGCCTTTCCTTGATCTTGATGATGCGATTCCGACCATACGGTATCATTCCGGAACGACGCGCGACACGCCAGTAATTGATCACGTGAATGAGAGAACAAAATCGTGTCTTTGCTTCGAATCGACAAACTGACGATGCGCTTCGGCGGCCTGACCGCCGTGAAGGAATTTGATCTGACGGTCGAGCCCGGTCAGATTGTCTCTGTCATCGGGCCCAACGGTGCGGGCAAAACAACGGTCTTTAATGCCGTCACCGGTATTTATGCCCCGACGTCTGGCCATGTTTTGTTCGAGGGAAAACCGCTTCGCCGACCTTTCAATCTTACGGTTCTCATCAGCTGCCTTTTAGTGGGTATTCTGTGCGGTTCGATGGGGTTCGTGCTCGCACTCAACGTCAACAAAATCTTTAAGGCAGTGATCAAACGGCCCTTCGCGGAGGCCGGCGACAAATTCAACTACAAAATGGCTTGGCAAGCGACGCAGGGATACTATCGCGGGGATCTGGTCATCGAACGCGAACTGCAACTGAACCCTCAGCGCAAGCCGGGCTGGAAGATCAAAAGTCGCGTTCTCGACGAAGCTACCGAGCAACTTTCCTATATTCCCGTTCCTGGTCGGAAAGCGACTGAAGCGGATGTCGAAAAGGCTTACAAGGTCGCGGAACAACGAAGGGAAGATATTCTGGCGGGCGGGCTGAAAGTCTTTCCGCCCGTCGATCCGGAAGGCGACGGTTCTGAAGCGGAATGGACCCTGAGGAACCCGACCGGTGAACGCATTGTGGCGAGTTTTCTCGAAGAAGATCAATGTCGACGGGCACTCGAGAAGATCGAATCCTTGCCAGTGCAAGTCATCGAGCGTCAGGAGAACTCGGTACGTTTCGGCATTGCCGGGATTCTAATTGGTTCGTTCGGAACATTCTTCGTCTGGATGCGTTCCCGCCGTACAACCGACCACATCGCTCTCGGCGGCATAGCCCGTACCTTCCAGAACATCCGCCTGTTTCAGAATATGACCGTGCTCGAAAACGTGTTGATCGGCATGGATCGCCATTTCAATAGCGGAGCGGTTGAAATGGCTCTGCGGATTCAGTCGGTCAAACGAGAAGAGCGTGAACGGACGCATGAAGCCCGAAAACTTCTGGCGTTCATGGGCCTTCAGGAACGTGAAGGCATGCTCGCCAAGAACCTCCCCTACGGCGATCAACGTAAACTCGAAATCGCGCGTGCCATGGCGTGTGAACCGAGGCTCCTCCTCCTCGATGAACCCGCCGCCGGCATGAACCCGCGCGAGACCACCGACCTGATGGCCCTAATTCTCCGGATTCGCGATCGGGGCATCACGATCCTTTTAATCGAGCATCACATGAGCCTGGTGATGGGCATTTCCGACCGGATCGCGGTGCTCGATTACGGCGTCAAGATTGCCGAGGGCACCCCCGAGGAAGTAAAGAACAACCCCAAGGTGATCGAGGCTTACTTGGGCAAAGAGGAGGTGTCCTGATGGCCGCCTTGCTCGATGTCAAGGAATTGCAAGCTGGTTACGGCGTTATCGAAGTGCTCAAGGGCATCTCGATCCACGTCGATCCGGGTGAAATCGTCACCGTCATCGGTGCCAACGGTGCGGGCAAGACCACCACGCTGATGACCATCTCAGGCATCGTCAAAACCCGCGGCGGGTCGATCACGTTCGACGGGAAAGACTTGGGCCGCATGGCCGCGCACGACATCGTTAAACTCGGGCTGGCCCAGTCGCCCGAAGGCCGCAAGATCTTTCCACGTTTGACCGTGCTCGAAAACTTGCGGATGGGGGCCTTCACCCGCAAGGACGAAGCAGGCATCAAGGAAGACATCGAAAAATCGTATCACTATTTCCCCATCCTCAAGGAACGTCACAAGCAACTCGGCGGCACGCTTTCCGGCGGCGAGCAACAGATGCTCGCCATCGCCCGCGCTCTGATGGCGAGACCGAAGCTACTTCTGCTTGACGAACCGTCACTCGGCCTCGCCCCGATGATCATCATCAAGATCTTCGATGTCATTCGCGAACTCAATCGCGAGTCGAACATGTCCGTGCTGCTCGTCGAGCAGAACGCCCGCATGGCCTTGAAACTCGCTCATCGCGGCTACGTGATGGAGACCGGCTCGATCACCTTCACCGATCGTGCCGAGGCGCTCTTGAATGACCCTCGCATTCAGGCGGCGTATTTGGGAGAATAGGCGTCGTCCACGGATACGCTGTTCCGTCCGAGCCCGAAGCGCTAGCAAGTGCGAATGCGCCCTTGCTAGCGGTTCGGGCGCGGACGGTACACCAATCCTGCCTACATTAAGACATGGTCCACCACACCTGAATTGTGGGCAACGACGCGCCCCGGAAACCTCCCCCATGCTGATCGAATCGATCGAATGCCTTCATCTTCAAGTCCCCTTTCGGCACGAGGGGCGTATCTCGCTGCGCAACACCTTGACTTTGCCGGGCTTCTTCAACTTCCTGGCCGTGCGCGTGCGCACGGATGCCGGCTTGGATGGCATCGGTTTCACTCGGGCCGCGATTGGCGGCGAGGCGCTGGCTTCCTTGATTCGCGGCCCGCTGGCCGAAGTCGTGCTCAAAGAGAATCCGCTGGAGCACGATCGCCTCTTTCACCGTGCGGAGAAACGCTTTCACGGCGTCGGTTTCCAGGGTCTGGCCGCGCGGGCTTATGCCGCCATCGATATCGCCCTCTGGGATCTCAAGGGGAAGATCGCCGATCTGCCGCTCTACCGATTGCTGGGAAGCTCGCGCAGCCATGCTTCCGTCTATCTGGGCAACGCCGCGACGACCGGCAAAGACCCGCAGGAGACGCTGGCGATCGCCAAGCCGTTGATCGAGCAGGGCGTGCTCGGCCTGAACATCGAAGTTGGCGGCGACAACATTCAACACGATGCCGACCGCGTGCAGCAAATCCGCGACGGTCTAGGCGAAGATGCCTGGCTGAGCATCGACGCCCAAGGGCGTTACGATCTCGGCACTGCCCTGGCGATGGCCCATTTCTACGAAGAAGACGTCGGCATCGATCGCTACGAATTCCCGATCCCCGCTGAGGATGCCAAGGGCTATCAACGGCTGGCCGAGCGCATGGAAGTCCCCCTGGCACTTGGCAACACCTTCGATCGCCGCGACGAATTTCGGCAAGTTCTCGAAAGCGGCTGGGTGCGCGTGCTGCGTCCCGACGTCTTGCGCCTTGGCGGGATTACCCCCTTCGTGAAAATCGCGACGCTGGCCGAGGCTTATGCGGCTGTCGTCTCGCCTGTGCGCCTGCCCGAGATCGCGGTGCATCTCGCCTGTGGCCTCTCCAACATCAATGCCGTGGAATTCTCGAACGTTCTCGAACCGCTTTTCGCCGAGCCGGTGCGAATCGATAAAGGCAAACTCACCCCGTCGGCCCGACCGGGCCACGGCTTGGAGTTCAATCCAGAAGCGCTCGAGCGATATGGTGTGTAGTTCCGTAGCCCGCAGCGCAAGCAAGGGGCAGAGTTTCCCCTTGCTTGCGCTGCGGGCTATGGAACCAACATGGAAGGAATAAGTATGCCTGAACCAATCGTCATCGCCACCTGGCCGTTCGGCAAGATCGCCGTCACCGTGGCGTCGAAGTTATTGATGCAAGGCAAGCCCGCCCTCGATGCCGCGATTGCCGGGGCCCAGGCCGTGGAGGACGATCCGAATGTCCGTTCCGTCGGCTACGGCGGACTGGCTGATGGCATCGGCCGAGTCACGCTCGACGCCTGCGTGATGGACGGCAAGACGCTCCAGTGTGGGGCGGTGGCGGGGGTCGAGCATATCCGCCACGTGGCCGCGCTCGCCAAGGTCGTGATGGAAAAGACGCCGCACATCTTCCTGGTCGGCGAAGGGGCCAAGTGGTTTGCGTTGCAGAACGGCTTTCCGCTCGAAACCTTGAACACGCCGGAGAGCGTGGCCGAGTGGGAGAAGAATCGCCCCAAGGATCGCAAGCCGTTGACGCATCCCGGCAGCAAGGAAATGGGAGATCCGTCGAAGAGCCACGACACCGTGACGGTGCTGGCCCGTGACAAAGACGGCAACCTCGGCGGGGTCTGCACCACTTCCGGACTTGGATACAAACTGCCCGGCCGCGTGGGCGACTCACCGATCATCGGTGCGGGCCTCTACGTCGATAATTTGGCAGGCGCGGCCGGCGGCACCGGTGTCGGCGAGGAGATCATCCGCGTCACCGGCAGCTTCTTCATCACCGAACAGATCCGGGCCGGCAAAAGCGCCCAGGAAGCCTGCGAAATCGCGGTCCAACGAGTGAACGCCACCGCCGTACGGCGTGGCGTTCATCCAGCCCGCGTGGCTTTTCTCGCCCTCGACCCCAAAGGCAACCCCGGTGCCGCCTGCACGATGATGACCGATTTCAAGTACGCGGTTGCGCGCGGCGACAAGATTGAATTGTTGCAGGCGAAGGAACTCGGGCCGAAGATGTGAGGAGGCGATTGAGCATGCAAGAAGACATGACCAAGTCCAAATATGAAGTTGGGCCTATTCTTAAGGAGATCGGCATTAACGATCTTCGTGACTATTGTCATGAAATCCATGGGCCATTAGTCGATGCAATTCTGAAGCGTGACTGGAAACCTGCTCCACCGAAGACGACGAGCGGGTTGGTGGAGCTTCAGAAATTGCTTCACCGGAAGAAGACATAAAACTCGCCTATATTGCGGCCCAAGCTGCATCCCAGGGTTCGCAAAGCCTCACCCTGGGCTACATTCCGTCGCCCCATCCGGGGCTAAAAGGCAGCGTTCTGATTCCTATGTGGAAAAACCTCTCATGAAACTCATCCTAACCTCCCTCCTCCTGCTTTTCCCCATTCTCTCGTCACAAGCCGCCGACCCCATCCCCGTCATCATCGACACTGACATCGGGTCCGATATCGATGACACTTTCGCGCTGGCGCTCGCCTTCGCCAGTCCCGAGCTCGACGTAAAGGCCATCACCACCTGCGGCGGCGCGGCGGATGATCGGGCCTGGCTTGTGTGTCGATTTCTCACGCAAACGGGAACCAAGGCGATCCCCGTCGCGGCGGGCAAGTGGGAGAACAAACCGCCTTACGATCTCGACTGGCAGATCCAGTATCGGCGGCACCCGGCGGCGATTTTCAATCGCACGGTGAAGCCGGTGAAGGAGTCGGCCGTCGAATTGCTCTACTCGAAACTGAAGGAGAAGCCGGGTGAGTTGACGCTCATCTGCGTCGGGCCGCTCACCAATATCGCACAACTGTTGAAGGAGCACCCCGACGCGAAGCCGATGATCAAACGACTCGCGATCATGGGCGGGTCGATCAAAATTGGTTACGACGGCAAAAAGCAACCGGAACCGGAATG
>JAIOQJ010000590.1 GCA_021413475.1 Planctomycetota bacterium
GCGGCCACGGGTTCGGGATAGATAGGTCGCCCACGCCTAGGGCTTGCCCGATCGCCTTGCCCGCTGTGTCGGAACTCAACAACACCGACAACATCAATCCGAGCAACAACACCCCATTCAAACCGATGCCGTGCAGGCGAAGCGGATGGAGCACGGCCGCGTCGTGCGCCATCGCCTTCTTCGTTTCCTTGCGGTAGGCCATTGTGTCCCAGAAATAGAACGTGATCAGCAACGCACCATTCACGAGCAGCCATTCCGGCCACAAGCGGAGCGTCCAGCCGAACGGCACCCCCTGAAGAAAACCGAGAAATAACGGCGGGTCTCCCAGCGGCGTGAGCAGCCCGCCGGTGTTGCTGACGATAAAGATGAAAAAGATCGGCAGATGACTCTTGTGCTCGCGTTGCAGGTTGATGCGCAGGATCGGCCGGATCAAAACCATGCTGGCACCGGTCGTGCCGATGAAATTCGCCAGCACCGCCCCAATGGCCAGGAGCAGCGTGTTCGTCCGCGGCCGAGCCGGGATGTCGCCAATTAGCAGAATGCCTCCTGAGATCGTGTAAAGAGCCGTGAGCAGGATGATGAATGCCGAGTATTCTTCGAGTTCATGAACAAGTTGATGGGTGCTTTCCCCCTTCGATTCGCCATTGATCGCCAGGAGATAGAGCACGACGGGAATCGACAGGCCGATCGAGACGATGGCCTTGTTGCGGTTCTGGTGCCACCAGTGTTCGCGGATCAACGGGAGCACGGCGATACTGCCGAGTAGGAGAGCGAAGGGGAGTGCTGTCCAGAATGGGACTACCATTTTGCCGGCGGCTTCGGCGGCGTGGGCGAATGAGGGGAGGCAGAGCGTCAGTAGTAAGACGATGAGAATCGTCTTCGTAGGACGGCCTTCCTTGGCCGTCCTCTTCTCTCCAAGACGGCCGGAAGGCCGTCCTACGAAAACCAAAGCCATTAGAATACCCCCGCCAATTTGACAACACCGCGAATGGATCGTAGGTGATAGACGGCATCTCGCTTCTCATTTCCGGCATTCAGCCAATTCACACATCGAGGAACTGTCTTATGAAATCTCCACGCATCGACGCTATCTTGGAAGTTCGCGTGTTGCCGATCGAGCAACTTCAACCCGCACCGTACAACCCCCGACAACGACTGAAAGTCACTGACCCGGCCTATCGCAAACTGGAAACGAGCCTCCGCGAGTTCGGTCTCGTCGAGCCGTTGATCTGGAACGAGACCTCGGGCCACATCGTCGGCGGCCACGCCCGCTTGCGGATTCTGCGGAAGATGGGCGTGAAGGAAGTCCCCGTTTCCGTGGTGCATCTCGACGAAGCCCGCGAGAAGGCCTTGAACGTCATCCTCAACAACCACGAGGCCCAGGGCCGTTTCGACACGGCAAAACTCGCCGACTTGCTCACGGAACTGGAAGACCTCCCCGAACTCGACATGACCGGCTTCGACGCCAAGACTTTGAGCAACCTGCGGATGGAACCCGATGAATCCGCCGATGAAGAAGAGACGGCGGAGAACACTGTCACGGTGTCGCTGGAAATGGATGCCGAGACGTATGAAGAATTGGCGTCCGAACTCAATGAATTGATCGGGCGCTTTGATTTGGCGAGTCATGTCAAAAGAACCTAACCTCCCAGCCCCCTTCCCTAAGCGGGAAGGGGGAGCAAGCAGAGACTACTCCCCCCTTCCCGCTTAGGGAAGGGGGCTGGGAGGTTAGGTTCTTCGGGCCGGGCGCTCACGACCCGTAATCAATATTGTCCTTCACATTAATCCCCTTCTCGAAGATGAAGTTCCGGCGTTTCTCGACCTCTTCGCCCATCAGGGTGCGAAACAGGCCGTCGGCACTCTGGGCATCGACGAGCGTCACCTTCAGCAGGATTCGGTTTTCAGGATCGAGCGTGGTATCCCAGAGTTCCTGGGGATCCATTTCACCAAGGCCTTTGAATCGCGTGATCGTCAGGCCGCGCTCGCCAAGGTGGCGGATCGACGGCACCAGATCGCGTAGATGCGAAAGAGTGTTCGAACTCTCGCCATGCTCGAGTGCGTAACGTGGGGCCGGTTCGCGGCCGGCGATCCGGGGTGAAGGAATCAAGTCGCCCGGGGTGAAGCCGAGTTCGACCAACCGTTGCAGTTGGCGGTTCACGCCGCGGATTTCGTGATACTCTTCGACGATCAGCCGCATCTCGGCGTCCTCTCGTTTCTGCGTCATCTTGTCGTCGTCGGTATCCACGACCACCAGGTCCTTGCCGATCCGCGTCGCTTCCGTCTGCCGGAACGCATCCACTTCCTCAGCTGTGCGGAACCAATGTTCGCGACCGCCGAGTTTCACATGCCAGGTGGGGAGCCCATGATCGTTGGCCAGGCCGATGAACGACGACAACGTCACGCCGCGGCGTTCGAGAATTTGAAGAGACGCTTCGAGCTTATCGAGTAGATCGCACAACTCTTCCAGCGGTTTGCCTTGGATCGTCACCGGATTGGCACCGAAGAGTTTCAACGCCGTGCCGTTCAGGCCGCGTTGCATTAACTCGGTGGACATCTCGGCGGAGGTCTGGATGAAGCGGACCTGCTTCTTCTGTGTGACCTTGAAGAGCGGCGGGCGGGCGACGTAGATGTTGCCGCACTCGATCAGCTTGCGCATCTGCCGGAAGAAGAACGTGAGAAGCAGCGTGCGGATGTGTTGGCCGTCGACGTCGGCGTCGGTCAGGATCACGATCTTGCCGTAGCGGAGTTTCGTGATGTCGTCGGGATTGCCGATGTCGGTGCCGACGGCGGCGATGATGCTGGTGATTTCCGCGTTGTTGAGGAGATGCTCGAAGCGAGCCTTCTCGACATTGAGCGGCTTACCCCGCAACGGCAGCACCGCTTGATAATTGCGATCGCGGCCGCTCTCGGCGGAGCCGCCGGCGGAATCACCCTCGACCAGGAACAACTCGGAGGCGTCGCGGTCGCGGCTGGTGCAGTCCATCAGCTTGCCGGGCAGGCCGCCGCCGGAGAGGATGCTCTTGCGATCGCGGAGCGCCTTGCGAGCCTTCGCTTCCGCCTCGCGGACTTCAGCCGCGAGCAACACTTTTTGGATGATCCGCTTCGCTTCCTTGGGATTCTCTTCCAGGTACTTGTTCAGCGTTTCGCCGACCACACTGTTGACAACGCCGTCGATTTCGGGGTTGTTCAACCGGATTTTCGTCTGGGCTTCGAACTGCGGATTGGGAAGCGTGACGTTGATGATCGCGGTCAGGCCATCGCCGTAATCCTTGCCTTCGGGCTTGAGATCCTTGAAGAGATTTTCCTTTTCGCCATAGGCATTGATGGTCCGCGATAGGGCCTTGCGGAAGCCGATCAAGTGCGTGCCGCCGTTGGGGTTGTATTGGTTGTTGGCGTAGCAGCGAACGCGTTCCTGATCGCCCGCGGTGTATTGCAAGGCGACTTCGACTTTGACCGTGTGCTTTTCCGTGCCATCGGCCGAGTCGACTTCCACTTCCTTGAGAATGTGGATCGGCGGATGGATGGCGGTCTCGCCCTGGTTCAGCCAGGTGACGTACTCGGAAACGCCACCGTGATAGACAAATTCCTCCTCCTTGTTGACGCGCTCGTCCTTGACGGCGATGGCCAAGCCGCGGTTGAGGAACGCCAGTTCGCGAAGCCGGCCGACCAGCGTGTCGAAATCGAAAGTCGCGTCGCCGAAGATTTCCGTGTCGGCCCAGAAGGTGATCTTGGTTCCGGAACGATCGGCCGCGCCAATATCCTTAACCGGCGTGCTCGCCTTGCCGCGATCGTATTCCTGCATGTAAGTACGGCCGTCGCGGCGGACTTCCGCTCGAGTCAATTCGCTGAGCGCGGTGACGGCCTTCGCTCCCATGCCGTGCAAGCCAGCGGAGGTCTTGTATGCCTTGTTGTCGAACTTGCCGCCGGCCCCGACAACGGTGAGCACAACTTCGAGATTCGATCGCTTCTCGGTGGGATGCTCGCCGACGGGGATGCCGCGGCCGTCGTCGCCCACGCTGAGGCTGCCGTCGAGATGCACCGTGACATGGATGACTTTGCAATAGCCGGCCAAGTGCTCATCCACGGAGTTGTACACAAGCTCATACACCAGATGATGCAACCCGCGCGTGCTCTTGTCGGGGATGTACATATCCGGGCGTGCGCGGATATGGGCAGCGTCGCGCAGAACTTGTGTGTTCTTCTCCGTGTAGTCATCATTCGGGGCGGGAGGGACATCGACAACGATCTCGGCCATCAGCTAGTGCTCCATTTGGTCATCATCTTGGCGAGCCAGGTCGCGTAAGCGCCTGGAG
>JAIOQJ010000692.1 GCA_021413475.1 Planctomycetota bacterium
CCGTGAGGGGCCGGAGTATTTTTTCGAATACTCCGGCCCCTCACGGGAGCCGGCTCGCCTAATACTTCACACCAATTCCCGAATCGCCTGCACATCCGAATCGACCAAATACTGTGGCCGACCGTTTTGGTCGAAGACGCGGGTATCATTCAGGCTCAGGCCGATGTTCGTGTAGAGCGTGGCGAAGACTTCTTCGAAGGAGACCGGCCGTTTGGTGGCGTGGTCGGCGTGGCGATCGGTTTCGCCGATGGTTTGGCCCGTCTTCATGCCGCCGCCTGCCATTAGGGCACAACTCAGTTGCGGCCAGTGGTCGCGGCCCGCTTCCTTGTTGACACGCGGCGTGCGGCCGAATTCGCCCCAGACGACGACCGACACATCCTTGTCCAAGCCGCGTTCGTGCAGATCGGTCACCAGGGCCGAGACGCCTTGATCGAGTAACGGCATGTCCTTACGGCCTTCGACGAAGTTTTTGCCGTCGGAGCCGTGCCAATCCCAGCGGCTAAAGTTCATGGTCACCACGCGGGCACCGGCTTCAACGAGCCGACGCGCGACGCAGAAGTTCCGCACCATGCGCGGCGAGCCGTCGCGGACGAAGGCGGGGTCGTTCACGCCGTAGCGTTCCAGGATCTTCGGGTTTTCCTTCGACAGATCGAGGGCATCCACCATTTTGGAAGAAGTCAGAATGCCGAACGCCTGTTGCGTGTAAGCGTCGATGCCGTTGAAAACGCCTTGTTGATCGACGGCCCGATTCATCGTGTCGAACGTTTTCGAGAGCGTGAGCCGATCCTGAAGTTTGTCGAGCGTGATTCCCTTGAGAACCATCGTCTCGTTCTTGTCGCTTTCCTTACCGCCCGAGAGACGGAACGGTGCATGGGCTGGCCCGAGGAAGCCGCCGTCGCCCGTATAACCCCACCGAGCTTCGCCGGTCCGGTACATCAGACTCAGGTTCGGCGGCAGGGCTGTGTTCACCGGCCCGAGTAGTTTCGAAACCCACGAGCCCATCGCCGGCCAGTAGTGACGGGTTGCCGGCTTGTTACGGCGGCCCGTCATGCACTGATAAGCATCGTGGCCGCCGTCGGAGCCGACCAGGCTGCGGATGGCCGCGAATTTGTCGAACATCTTGGCGATGCGCGGGAAGTGTTCGCAAATCTGGATGCCGGGCACGTTGGTCGCAATCGGTTTGAACTCGCCGCGGATGTCGGCGGGAGCGTCGGGCTTCAGGTCCCACATATCCATGTGTGGAGGACCGCCCGGCAAGAAGACGTTGATGACAGCTTTATGAGATGACTTGATGCCGTTGCCGGCTTCAGCGGCCAGCAAATTCGGCAACGCCAGGCCACCGCCCAGGAGCGTGCCGCCAATCGTCATGAAGTCCCGGCGGGAAACGCCATCGCAGTATCCACCCTTGCGGTGGGGTGCGCCAAAAATCGTGAACATGTCGACGGTCCTTGAGAATGAGAAGGAAGCTTCCCCAGGGAGAGTCTGTTGGCAGGAAGGTTACTATACCCGGACGGGGGCACGAATGAAAGTGTTAATCGGCGGGAGCGAAATTTTTATTTCCTTACACATTTCGCTACATTTTGTGACATTTGCTCAAGGCGGCGGAGAGGCGGCCACCGGAAGGCTACTATCGAATTGGGTGAATGCAAATTTCGAACGGGATTACTTCAGAAGTGCGATAAATCCAGCTTGCTCAAAATGATGATCGGCAGTCAATGCCTCGGACAAGCCGTGGTCTTGCATGATCCGAAAGGATGCACAATCAGTCAGCGACCATTCCTTGTCGGGACGTTTCTGAAAAAGTTCGATTGCGCGTGTCATCAGTGCGGAATCGGCCGCGATGATGGTTGTCGGGATATCGGCCTGCAAAGCGGTCACGAATGATACAAAAAGCTGCCGGTCGCGGCCGACCGACAAGGCATTGCCGAGTTCCCAGAGAATGCACTCAGTCGTCAAATGCCGTCGGGAATCGCGTCCCAACTCGATCGCTCGCGTGTGAAGCGAATCTTTGGAACTGAGACTGGCGAGATAAAACGACGTGTCTACGAAGAGCGGCGTCATGAATCCTTCTTGGGCACGCCATATAAGTAGTGATCGAGTTGCACGGAAGCGTCGGCGGGCAGATTCTCAGCCTTCCCGATCAAATGCTGAAATCGCTCGACAAATGACATCCTCGATTGGCCCTGCGATGGGGCGTCCTGAACAACTTCAATCCGAAGCTTCGTGCCCTCCGGCAAGTTTGTCGGTTCGTCGGTCACGATTTGGCCGTTTTCGATTCTAGCTTCAAGCATCATGAGAGGACCCCGCTTTGTGAAGAATATTGTATCCCGAACCAGTGGTCGAATGGGAGATGGAAACTCGCCCCCCTCGAAAAATCTGTTCGAGCCGCTCGGCCACCCGCCTATAATCGCCTCATCGTTCTGAAATCGTCGCCCTATGCGCTTTCGAAAGGTTCAACCATGCGTCACATCGCGACGCTCGTTCTCTTCGTCGGCCTGCTCTCCCTCGGTTGCAAATCGAAGCCGGAACCGGCCAGGCCTGGTGACGACGCGAAGGGCGTTCAGGGGCGATGGAAAATCGTGTCAGGGGAATTCAACGGCAAGGCCGCACCCGCGGATAAGTTCGCCGATATAGAAATCGTCGTCGATGGCGATTCGATCACGGCATTCGAAAAAGGCGTGGAGATCAAAGACGAGGAAGCCAGGCCGAAATTCAAGATCGACCATTCGACCTCACCCAAAAGCGTCGACTTGATGCTTACCTCCACTGAGTCGTCTGAAACGAGGGATCTGAATGACAAGACAATCAAAAAGGAAACACGAACCAGAACGGACATTGCCAAAGGAATCTACGAGTTGAACGGCGACACGCTGAAATTGTGCATCCGCTTTCCGAAATACGACGACAAAGGGAATGCCATCGACCCGGAGCGCCCAACTACATTCACTCCGGAGAACAAGACGGACATCAGTATTGCGGAGTTGAAGAGGGTGAAGTGAGAAAATGAAGGCGAAACCACCCCATAAATAAGCTATCCGAATATCATCTCCAATGATTCAGGATGGTGTACTCATTCGCGATCGGCATGCCGGCGGCCTCCAATTTGCGAATCGCGGCCACGATGCCTTTCGGCGTGAGGTCGCGAGCCGGGTCATTATCCTGGCGAACGACCAAGATTCCCGTGTGATGGCCGTTCGCTTCCCGAAGCAGCCAATGGAGTTCTTCGAAGTCATCGTAGTTGGCCGTCAAGCAAACTCGGTTCTCGTGAATGGCAAAGGCAAGCTGGACGGGGTCTGAACGTCCCATCATCCCCACGCCGGACGGGCTTTCAACATCGTGCCCGGCTTTCTGAAGGATTTGAACCAATATGCCGGCAGCCATATCCTCGTCGACGTAAATCTTCATATGCCCAGCCGAACTCGCTCTTCGGGCGACAGAACGCGGTATTTGCCTCCGAGTTTGTAGTCCGGTTCGTTCATGCCCGTCGCCTGCATGACTCGTTCCTCGCGCTCGAAGTCTTTCTTGATCTCCGGCGGATCGGCCTGGCAATAGGCAATCGCTTCCGTGACCGCTTCAATCGGCAGTTTGTATTCCCGGGCAATATCCTCGATCGTCATCGGCTCATCGGCGCTCATGTACATCCCGTACAAGGTGCGAGCCCGGATGCGCCGGCCCTGAATGAAGAGCTGCTTGTAGGCGGACTTCGGATTGGGTGCGAGATACTTCCAGGTGGTGGAGGTTGCAGGAGTCATGGGTGAATTGTACCTGATTCAAATGCGGTGAGAAACCCTCACTTCCCCCCAATCGCAAACAAATGATTTCTCCCCTTCACATAAATCCGCCCGCCCGACACCGCCGCCGACGATCCATTGTCCTCGCCCAATTCATTGGTCGCGAGAATTTCCAATTTCGCACCCGGCTTCACCACGATCGAGCGGCCCGCGGACACGAAATAGACCAGGCCATCGGCCGTGGCGAAAGGACTCGCTGTCGTGGACACGCCTTGGACGCGTTCTTCGGGGCCGGTCTCGCCTGTCGACATTTTCCAGCAGCTAAGCAATCCAGGATCACGGAGACGGAAGAGGTAGTCGCCGGCGACGATCGGCGAGCCGAGGCCGCCGATTTTTTTGTCGGTCTTCCATTTGATGTGCGTTTTGGTGACATCGCCCGTGCCGGTGGGATCCACGGCGATGCCGAAGCCGCCGCCGCGGCCGCTGTCGCAATAAACAAGGCCGCCAGCCAGGATGGGGCTTGGCACGTCGCCGTCGTTATTGGCCCACCAGAGGAGTTTGCCGGTGGCGGCGTCGATCCCTTGCAACGCATTGGAAGCGCCGATCAGCAACTGTTCCTTGCCGTTCACTTTGCTCAGAACGGGCGTCGTGTGGCTGAAGTTTACCGTCGGGCGTTTTTCGTCCCATTTCGTGTCGCCGGTCTTCTTATCGAGAGCGAGTAGGTGCGACGCTTTGCCGGTCTTGTCGCACAACATGATCACGGTGTCGCCAACGAGAACCGGGCTCATGCCCATTGCGACGTCGAACTTCTTCGGTTCGGGAATCTCCTTGCGCCAGAGTTGTTTCCCTTCGAAATCGAACGCGGCGACGGCACCGGAGCCGAACACCACGAAGATGGTTGTGCCATCGGTAACAGGGGTCGGCGCGGTGTAGCCGCCGCGTAGGTCGGTGAGCAGCCACGGGCCGGGATCGACCGTTTTGTCCCAGAGCTTCTTGCCGGCGTCGTCGTAACAAGTGACGTGATGTTCGGGAAATTCCTTCTGCGTCTTGTCGGCCGGCCAGTACGATGAGGTGACGACGATCTTGCCGTTCCAGACGATCGGGCTCGATTGATTGAGATCGGGCTTCGCCTTCAGTTCCGTGTGCGGAAGCGGAGCTTTCCAGAGGATGTTGGTGTTATCCTTGCCGCCCCAGGTGGTCGGCAAATTCTTCTCGACGGATTGCCCCATCCCCGTGGGGCCACGAAATGAGGGCCAGTTTTCGGCGGCAAGCGGTGAGGCGAGAAGGGAGCCGAGTAGCAATGCGGAGAAGAAACGGGTGAGCATCGCGAATTCTCCAGAGTGTTGCGAAGCGATTGGGTTGTTTTAGGGAGATGATTGGATGGTTGTCTCAAAAATGATCGGCGAGCCGAGACGCGTGAGCGGCCGGGTGAGTCGCATAACCCGGCGGCTGATGCCGCTCGGCTCGCCGCTTCGCCGACATCCGGTGCGAATACAAGGTTTTCCCTTGTCCCCACCGCACATTTGGCCGTATCATCATTTCTCTCGGACGTCCTGCCGCTGATTTACTCCCCGCCGACCTCTCGAGTTGCACCATGAGCCATTTTTGCAAGCGCTTTCTGACGTTGTCACTCTCCTTGACCATCGTTTGGCTCAGCCTGAACGAGGCACCGTTGCCGGCCCAGCCGAAGGCGGCACCGATTGCGGCGGCCCCACAGATGCCGACGATCACCGCGCCGAGCATCTCTGGAGGTCAACGCGGCAAGAGCGTCGAGATCTCCATTCCCGGCACAAATCTGAACGAAGCGGTCGGTCTATGGACCAGCTTCACCGCGAAGAGCACCCTCCTCGCCGAGAAAGAGGCGGGGAAGAAGGACGCCACGCAGTTGCGCTTCAAGATTGACATTCCCGCCGATGCCCCGATCGGCGTGCATCAGATTCGCGTGGCGACCCGAGCGGGGGTTTCGAATGCACGCTCGTTCTGCATCGACGACCTGCTGGAAGTGGCCGAGA
Source organism: Planctomycetota bacterium (assembly GCA_021413475.1). Lineage (GTDB taxonomy): Bacteria > Planctomycetota > Planctomycetia > Gemmatales > Gemmataceae > JAIOQJ01. The sequence continues at coordinate 5,744 of JAIOQJ010000692.1, forward strand.
TTGCGACCAATCATACCAAGGCGATGGCCCAACCGATTGCCGTGCCGTGCGTGGTTTCCGGCCGAGTGGAAGCGGAAATCAGCGACTTTTTCAAGATCAGCGCGAAGGCGGGCGAACGGTTAACTTTTGAAGTGCTCGCACGGCGCCTCGGCTCAGCCTTCGATCCGATCATTCTGTTGCACGATGCCAAGAGCGGCCTTGAACTCCCGGGTCTTTACAACGACGACGCCCCTGGACTGCAAGCGGACGCCCGGCTCACTCATACGTTCAAGGAAGCGACGGAGTGCATCGTTGAAGTTCGCGACTCGACACATCGCGGTGGCGTCGATTACTCGTATCGCTTACGGATTGGTGACTTCCCGGCCGTCATTTCTGCGTTGCCGATGGCCATGAAACGAGGCTCCAAGGCCTCGATCACGTTCACCGGTTCCGCGACCGAAGGCGTTGTCCCGGTACCATTGAGTGCCCCGGCCGATCCGAATCAGACGGTGCTTTATGCGACACCGAAAGGAGCAAGCGGCCTGCCCGGTTGGCCGGTCCCGGTATTTCTCACCGATTTCGAGGAAATCCTCGAGAGTGAACCGAACAACGACGTCGCCAAGGCAAATAAACTGACCGTCCCAGGAGGAGTTACGGCCCGCTTTCTCGACAAAGGCGACGTTGACTACTTTTCGTTTCCGGCCAAAAAGGGGACAAAGTACACCATTCTTGCGGAGACGTACGAAGTCAACTCGCCGGCTGAGGTCTTTCTGATTCTCAAAAATGCCAAGAACGCGGATCTGGTCAAGAGCATGCCGGGGACGCCGTCAACGCGTGTCGAGTTCACCGCTACGGAAGACGGCGATCTGTTTATCCAAGCCGAACATGGTAATTATGCGGCCGGTCCGAACGAGGTCTATCATCTGACCGTGAAGGCCGCCGAGCCGGATTTCGATGTGGTTTTGGCCGTCGATCGCTTCGAAGTCGTGCCGGGCGGCATGGCCTTGATCCCGGTGACGGGTGTTGTTCGCCGTGATTATGCGGGGCCGATCGAACTGGTTGTGACGGGCCCGGCGGGATTCTCCGGAAACGTGACTATTCCCGCGGGGGTCCCGGCCGCCACGCCGCCGAAGGATGCCTCGCCTTTGTTTGCGTACTTACCATTGATTGCGAAGGGTGATGTGCCGGTCGGGCCGTACGAAATCCGAGTTCAGTCGAAGGCCAAGGTGGCGGACAAAGAGATAGTTCGTCTCGCAAGGGTTACGGATGTCGTCAAACTCGGCATGGCGGGTCTGCCCATTCCACCGCTCGAGATGACGTCGTCGCTTGTGGTCGGCGTTAGCGGCCCTCCGCTCTTCAAGCTAGAGGCCAAGCCGCCCATTCCGGAAGTGAAAGCGGGACCGGCGGTGAATTTCACGATCGTTGCGACCCGAGCGACAGGCTTCGTGGATGAGATCGCCCTTTCCGCGACGGCCTTGCCGACCGGGATCACCGTGGCGGTCAAGCCGATTGGCAAAGGAACGAACGACATCATCCTTCAAGTGACCGCGGCACCGACGGCCGTGGGCGGCCCGGCCAGCTTCGTGGTGCGAGGAGCGACCAAGGTCGGGACCAAGGAATACGTTTATTTCTCCGCGCCGATCGCGTTTAACATCCTGGCAGACAAGAAGAAAGAGCCAGAGAAGCCCAAAGAGAAGGAAAAGGCTAAGAAATGAACTACTTCGACCGCTTTGCCGCCGGCCTGCCGGTGAATGAATTTATCGCCAAGTATGGCACGCCTCCGCAACAGGCCCGCTGGCGGCAGACGTTCGAGGCGATTCAATTAAACGACGCTCGGAAGACGTTGCTCGCATCATTTAAGCGAGAGATGAATGTCCTGGTCCTCGCCGGTGCCTGGTGCGGCGATTGCTCCGGTCAGTGCCCGATCTACGACCGGTGTGCCGAGGCCGCGCCCGTCATCAAGGTCCGCTACATCGACCGTGATGAGCATGCCGACGTGCAGAAAGATCTCCAGATCAACGGCGGCAATCGCGTGCCGGTGGTTCTGTTCTTCAGCGAAGACGGTTTCGAGGTTGCCCGCTTCGGCGAACGCACGCTCAGCAAATACCGCCAGATGATGCAGGAATTCGGCGGGGCGGGCTGCCCCACGGGGTTGGTCCGCTCGGGCGACCCGCTCCTCGAACAGGTGACGCAAGACTGGCTCAATGAATTCGAACGCGTCCAGTGGATGCTACGGCTATCGCCGCGGTTGCGGTCGAAGCATGGGGATTGAGAGGGGATATCCCTGAGGTTCGCAAAGCCTCACCTCAGGGCTTGTGGAGTTTCAGATGAACCGTCTCGCGCTTCTCTCCGTTCTCTTCTTCACCACGTTCGCCGTGAGCGAGGAACCGCGCAAGGTTCTCTCTCCGGAGGAGACGCGGAAGGCGTTTCTCAAATTGCTCGATCGGCCGAAGGTCGATGCGGACCTGAAGCCGGGCACGAGCGTTGCCGGTGGCGGCCAAGTCATTGAGACGTTTACCTTCGCCAGCGAGAAAAAGAATGACGGTACGATCGAACGCGTGCCGGTGCTCATCGTAAAGCCCGAAGGAGCCGGTAAGTTCCCCGCGATGATCGTCCTGCATGGCACGGGCGGCAATAAGGAAGGGACGCGATCCTGGCTCGTCGATCTGGCCAAGAAAGGGATCATGGGCGTGGCGATTGACGCCCGCTATCACGGTGAACGCTCCGGCGGGGCGAAAGGCTCCGCCGCCTATGTCGCCGCCATTGCCAAGGCCTGGAAGGCACCCGCGAGCGAGATGGAACATCCCTTTTATTACGACACTTGCTGGGATCTCTGGCGGCTCGTCGATGTGCTTGAAAAACGGAACGACGTCGATCCCAAGCGAATCGGCATGATGGGCATCTCGATGGGCGGCATCCAAACCTGGTTGGCCGCGTCGGTCGATGAGCGAGTCGCGGTGGCAATGCCGTTGATCGGCGTGCAGAGCTTCCGCTGGAGCCTGGAAAACGAAAAATGGCAGGGCCGGGCCAATACGATCAAGGCCGCCCACGAGGCCGCGGCCAAGGATATCGGCGAACCGATGGTGAACGCGAAAGTCTGCAAAGCCCTCTGG
>JAIOQJ010000693.1 GCA_021413475.1 Planctomycetota bacterium
TTTTGGATCGTCGAGGATGCGACGCACGCTCTGGGCAACTTCCTCGCGAGTCGTCAACTTGCCTTCGGCGGCGGCGGACAATAGGCTGGGATCGCGCTTCGTCGACAGGGCTAGGCTGATCGCCAACGCCGTCTCGCGCGGCGAGAGCGAGCGAACGCCGGGCCGCACCTCGGGTCCCATGCCGACTTCGAATCGCAGAATTGCCTCGGGCGTCATCAGCGGGGCCATCAGGACCGTTTTGCCGGCAATCGAGCAATCTCCATCGGCGGCGATGGCGTCGTAGAGCGCGACCACGCTCGCCAATTCTTGCTCGCTTGGCAGGCGGGCCACGGCCGTCTGATACTGCTGCCGAATCGCCCTTTCCAATTCCTCGCGCGTCGCCTTCACCTGCGGGTGCAGCAACGGCGCGAAGGTGCCGTTGCCACCGCGAACAAGCATGCCCGAGTTGAGCGCCTCTTGCTCAGCGGCGGACGACGTTTTCATGCGTTCTGCGTTGGGCCAGAGGTTCTCCTTCGCGGCGGCCGGATCGTTCGCGTTCACGAGCCCATGCCCGCGCGTCTGAGCCGCGACGATCAGTTCGGCATTCGTCAGCAGCAGGCCGGTCGCGCCTTCGTCGGGCGTGTAGAGTGCCGCGAAATCCTTGATGCCGAATTCCTGAATCACGCCGAACGGCTGTTGCAGACCACTGGCCGACGAGTTGAACTCGCCGGTCCACTTGGTATAGGCCGAGGGCGACAGCCGCCAAAGCCGTGGCGGCGGCGGGACGCTGGGACCGCGCGGTCCGCCGAAGAGAATCGCGTTCGGCAGCCGGTTGCCGTCGATCGGCTTTTCCTTGACAGCATACGGAACGGGCGGCGTGCTGAGCGGCGAGTCGAGTCTTGCTTGGATCCAGGAAACGACCTTGTCCACATCGTCGGCCTTCGGTCGCGCTTCGGACGGCGGCGGCATGTCGCCTGCGCGGAGCCGCTCGAAGATCGAGGCGAATGCTACCCGGCCAACGACATTGTCCTTCGCCAACCTGTCGAGCGCGAATTCGCCTTCCTGCTCGCCGCCATCGTGGCAGTCGGCACAATGCGACGAGAGAAACGACCGCACGACTTTTTCATCGGCGACGACGCCTTGGCGGACGGCCAGCGCGTGGAACTTTGCAGGAATCGCCACTTTGGGGTTAGCGGTTAGCGCCTTGGTCCCCTCTGCGGAAATGGTTTTCAGACCAGCCAAGGAGACCACTCTTTTGTGCTGTGCGAGCGACTTCGCCACCGGGTCGTCGAGCGTCTGCAAACCGTCCAGAATCAGCCAGTCCCCCTTGTACGCGGCGAGTGCCTGGGCCGCGCCGCTGGAAAGCGTTGTCAGTCCACGGAGCGAGAGCCTCCCCTCATGCTGAGCCAACGCTGCCGCGGCTTCGTCCGACAGTTCCTTCAGTCCGTTGAGCGACAGCGTGCCGCCCTGGTGTTTGGCCAGCACCGCCGCAACGTCTTCGGTGAGCGTCGTCAGCCCATCGAGCGCGAGGTTGCCGTTTCGCTGCGCGAGCGCCTGGGCCGATTCGCCCGAGATCGACTTCAACGCCGGCAGTTTTCCATCCCACTTGCGCGAGGCAACTAGTGCTACAGCCGGCTTCTCAGAGAGAGTCGATAACGCGGGGAGTTCGCCGCTCCACTTGGGCCACGCCGCCAAGATCATGGCGCTGTCGTCGGAGAGACTGGTCAAACCTTGGAGATGAACGATGGGCCGGGCATAGCCTGGAGCCTTATGCTCGGCAAGCGCCTTGAGCGTTTCATCGGAAATCGTGGTCAGCCCGTTGAGATACAGATCGCCTTCTCGCTGGCAGATCGCTGTCGCCGCGATCGGAGTGAGGGACTTTAGGCCACTAAGGTACAGGTTGCCGCGGCTGTCTTTGCCACCGATGGCCAGAGCAATCTCGTCGGGCAGCGACGTGAGGCCATCAAGATTGAGCGTGCGATGGAATTGTCCTGGGATGGGTCCGGCGATCGCCTTCGCACTCTCGACGGTGAGTGACGTCAATCGCGGCAGATTGCCTCCCAGTTTTCCTTGCAGTGCCTTGGCTGCGTCGTCCGAGAGCGTGGTCAGCTCCGGCATCGACAGCCCTCCTTGCCGCTTCGCCAACGCCTGGGCCACTTCGACCGAAATCGATTTGAATGCGGGCAGTTCTCCCCGCCAGTTGTGACCATGGGTTTCCGCCAGCGCCGCAGCCGCCTCGGGCGTCATGGAAGTCAGGCCATCGAGGGTGATCTGATTCATCGGCCCGCCCCCTTTGCGCTGTGCGAACGCCTTGCCCGCTTCGCCCGTAAGCGTCGCCAGCCCTTTCAACATCAACCGCCCGCCGGAATGTTTGGCGAGTGCCTTTGCCGCTTCGTCCGAGATCGAAGTCAGCCCGTTGAGCGACAACTCGCCCCGATGGCCGGCGATCGACTTGGACGCCTCATCGGAAACATTGGTCAACCCATTCAAATGCAGACAACCCTTGTGCTGTCCGAGCGCCGCGGCGGCCTCGTTTGAAATTTCCGTCAGCCCGTTGAGCGACAGCCAGCCTTCGTGCTTCGCCAGTTCCATCGCCACCTTGGGCGACAGCGTCTTCAGTCCGTCGAGCAACAGCCGCCCCGACTTGTCTTGCGCCAGCCTTTGGGACTCTTCGACTGAGAGTTGTTGAAGCTGTTGTGTTTCATTCGCGCGGAGTGTTCCGACGAAGATCACACCCACACAAATCAAGTGGAGCAGCAGGTTTCGCATAGGTAGATCAATCTCTGTTTCAGATCTCTAATCTGGCAGTCCGGGCGAGAGTGTATTGCATGCCCGCTTAGGCGATCTCAATTCGTCAACGAATAAATCAATACTTGGCCTGCCCGGTCGGCGGCGGCGAGGAGGCGGCCGTCGGGCGAAATCGAAATGGCAGCGATCCAGACCCCGCGATCCGCGAACTTGCCGAAGTCTCGCACGAGCTTGCCGTCTTCGAGATTCCAGACTTTGATCTGTTGGTCCCGGCCGCACGAGAACAGGTGCTGGCCATCGGGATGGAAGGCCAGGTCATTTGTGCCCACCGGATGACCGGCCAACTCGCGGATCTTTTTGCCGGTCGCGGGATCAATGAGCATGATCTTGCCTTGGTCTTTTTCGGTCTGCACATTGCCGTGAGCGGCCGCCAGCCATCTGCCATCGGGCGAATAGACGACGGCCGACATCCCTTGCGGGATCTCTTTGCTCAAGTCGAGATTCGATTGACCGGACTCGGCATCCCAGAGGTGGAAGTGTGGAACGAACGCTTCCAGCCCTTGTTTGAACCGGATGAACGGAGTGTGCTGGGAAGCGGCCACCGTCTTGCCGTCGGGCGAAATACCCAGACTGCTAATCCATTGCGTCGCCTGCCAACGCCGCAACTCTTTGCCCGCGGGCAGATCCCAGAGGATGATGACACCCTGGTCATCGCCCGTCACGAGCGTCTTGCCGTCGGGAGTTTGCGCCAGGCCTAGCACCCACTCCGCGTGATTGGTCAGGTCGCGAATCGGTTTCTGGACGATGACTTTCACTTCAACGGGTGCAGGCGGAGCGGGAACCTTTTCGACCTTC
>JAIOQJ010000694.1 GCA_021413475.1 Planctomycetota bacterium
GCGAGACGGAATTGAAAAAAAAGGTTCGTGATTCGCTTACCGGAGCAAATCACGAACCCATGAAAGGTCACATTGTCACGATGTCAATCTTTTGCTCCGCCCAGCGTTACTGAAATCTTATATTTCTGGTTCAAGTGCGAATGGGCATTGCTTCCCTCCTGGGTTTTGGGGAACTTATCACACACTTGCTTGAAGACTTTGATCGCCTCCTCGGCGCGGCCGGCTTGCTCGTGGGTCGCCGCGATCTGGTAGAGAGCCCAGGACGCATTCGGCGCGGAGGAGGACATGATCTGGGTGTAAAGGCTGATGGCTTCGTCATATTGCTTGAGTTGACGGTTCGCCATGGCCATGTTTTGGTAGTTCTGCGGGAAATGGTCGGTGCCGCGATAGGCGGTGATGCTCTCTTTCCATCGCGATGCGCGGAAAAGCGTCTCGGCGATCTGAAAGTGGTATTCAGGGGCCTTCGGTGCGTCGGCCACGAGTAATTCCTGGTAGACCGCGATTGCTTGATCCGGCTTTCCCCCTTGGCGGTAAGCCCAGGCTGCGGCCGTTAGCCATTTCGGGGCGGTTTTCGGGTCGCCCACCGCGAGCCTTCGGTAGATCTCCACGGCCTTGTCGTACTGCTTTTCATCCATGAAGCTGGCCGCGATCTGGCCTTGGCCCTCCGCCGCGTCCTTGAACTTGGCGTAGGTCGCACGGGCTTTCTCCATCTGCTTGTTTTCTTTGAACCAGAGGGCGATCCGCCCGAGGAGCACATCATCAACTGGGGTCGCCCCGTTCATCTCGTCCAAAACAGCCTTTTCTTTTTCCGGCTGGCGGGCGGCATGTCGGACGTCCGCAACGAGATACCACGTTTCAACGGCTTTAGGTTTCAATTTGGGATCGGCCAGTTTGGCCGTCACCTGTGTTTTCAACCACGCCGCGGCGGCATCAGCGAGCTTCTCGCTCCGTTTTTTCGTCGGCTCGTCCATCGAGCCGCTCAATTGCAAGAGAATCGCCGGCAAGCCACCGTACGCCGGGTGCATCATGGTCGACGGAAGATCTTCCTCTTTACAGGTAGTGCCGAGCGCTTTGATGCCATCTTCGAAGTTAGCGGCATTGAACTGGAGCCGGGCGAGCAAGCGGGCAGCATTCACGCACGGATCGACCGTCGGCCCTTTGCGCTCGACGTCGAAGGTCAGTTCTTTCAGGAGCGTGGTCTGGGCATCCGGATCGCTCTCCTTGGCGGCGATATCCACCAGGTCGAGCCGAGCCATCACGGCCGAGAAATGTTTCGGATACGTGGAAACCGTTTTGAAGAACGCTTTCTTCGCAAGTTTGGTATCGCCCATCGATTGATAGGTTCGTCCGATCAGCAAAGCGGCGATCGGGGCTTCCGGTGATTCGGGGAAGTAGTCAATAACGGATTGGTAACCATCCTTAATGGCGGAGTTCAACTTCCGCTGTTCGATCTGGCAATGCGACCACTTGAGTTGTGCGAATGCTGCCCCTTCGCTCTTGTCGTAGAGTTTCAGGAACTTCTCGTATTCGTCGCCCGCGACTTTGTAGTGCTTTTCGCGATAGAGCTTTTCGGCCACGTTCAATTGGTAGCGTTCTGCTTCTTTGAGCTTCGCCCAGCGTTCGAGCGACATCTCATCCAGTGGCCCGGCGCTCAGGGGAGCGCAGAAAATCAGAACGACCAACGAGCAAAGTCCGCCCCTTACTGCTTTTGCGACCGAAGCCATATGCTCTTCTCCTTCATGGAG
>JAIOQJ010000695.1 GCA_021413475.1 Planctomycetota bacterium
TCCGTGACCTTGAGAGCCGTGGCGTCGCGTTCCATCAGATCGCTGACCAACGCATGCCGATCGGCCAGAATCAGATCGCGCAAGGAAACGACGCCTAATAGTTTGCGACTCGTTTCATCCAAAATGTAGATGTAGTAGATGGTTTCGCGGTCGGGGGCCTGCTGGCGAAGGCGGTCAATGGCCTGGCCGGCGGTCAGGGTTGCGGGGAGCCAGGCGTAGTCGGTCGTCATCAACGAGCCGACGGTGTTTTCGCTGTAGCGGAACAGCGTGGCGATATCCCGGCGGTCCGCTTCGTCGACCAGGCGGAGCAGTCCCTCGGCCACGCGCGGCGACAAACGTCGCAACAGGTCGACACGATCGTCGTGCGACATCTGTTCGATCAATTTCGCCACCACGGGTCGGCCGGTCTTTTCGACGAGGTTCAATTGCCAGGAGGCAGGAAAATACTCGAAGATCGCCGCTTGCTCGCGGATGCCTGCCTGTCCGAGGACTTTCCAGACCTGTTCGACCGTGAATTCTTCTTCACAAAGGGTTTCAGCAACTGTAGATGGATGGACGGATTCGCAGAACGCCTTCAAGCCCGCGGAGTTATCCTCCTCGAGCATCCAGCGGACTTCGGGACCAAAGAGCGGGTTCGCCATGATTTCTCCCGCCGTCAGGGCGACAGAGTGACATTATCGATCAGTCGCGTCGTGCCGAAAAAAACCGCCAAGGCGGCAAGCGCGGGGCGCTGCAACGTGTTGATAGGCTGGAGGGTGACCCCATCGACAATGCGAGCATAGTCCAAGCGAGCCCCCGGCGTCGAGGCGACTTCTTGAGAAATGATTGCTTCAAGCTTCGCGACGTCCCGTTCGCCGGCGGCGACCTGACTCTTTACCTTCTCAAGTGCGCGGAACAGAACCGTGGCATGGCGGCGCTGGGTCGGGTCGAGATAGCGATTGCGGGAACTCATTGCCAGCCCGTCCGGTTCGCGGACCGTTGGCACGATTTCGACCCGGATCGGCACGTCGAGATCGCGCGTCATCTGCTGAATGATGGCCGCTTGCTGGGCGTCTTTCTGGCCGAAGAAGGCGACATCGGGCTGCACAATATTGAAGAGTTTCAGCACGACGGTCGCCACGCCGCGGAAATGGCCTGGCCTTGAAGCCCCGCAGAGATGATCGCCCAGTTCCGTGACTTCGACGAAGGTTCGATGGCCATCCGGGTAGATTTCCGCAGGTAAAGGGGCAAAAATTAAATCGGCACCCACCGCCCCGACTAGATCTCGGTCGGCTTCAAGTGTGCGCGGGTAACGGTTGTAATCTTCATTCGGGCCGAATTGTGTGGGGTTCACGAAGATGGTCACGATCGCGAAATCGGTCTTCATCCGCGCGGTGCGCACGAGGCTCGCATGGCCAGCATGAAGTGCTCCCATCGTGGGCACGAGGCCGACTTTCTTCCCCGCTCGCCGGGCTTCCGCCACCGCGGCACGAACTTCGGCAATAGTGGCAACGATCGGCGGCGGCATGGTCATCATTCCTTCACATCGGAAGTTCGTGCGATGGTGTTCAGCAATAATTGCAGATACGAACGTCGCTCGGGCCCGTTTAGGCCGAGTTCCGCCGCGACTTTTAGAAGGAGTGCCTTCGCAGTTGCAAATCGGTTTTCTTCAGCGACGATTTCGACCTCCGCGTAGGTGCCGACCTTGTCCACCTCGTCGAGGCAGAAGTGCAGCGTGAATCCCTCGCGTTCCAACTCGAAGATCCGTCGATGCTTGCGGACGATCGTCACCGGGCGATAGCCAAGTGAGCGGAGCACGTTGAGCATGTCGTCGGCTGGTGCGTCGCCTTCCGCGAAATCGACCTCGATCTCCTTGCGGGTTTTGGTTTCCTTGTCGATCTTTGGGCCTTTGTACGTCAAGAGGTTGCGGCTGCCGATGCGGCGAATGCGAAACGCCTCGTCGGTCTGAGCGAAGTCGCGATCGGGAGCGTTCAAATAGTGGTCGGCGTCATTACGGTCTTCGACAAGGCGGGCACCCCAGTGAAGCAGGCGCTTTTCGAGGTCGGCGAAGCTCGCCACCGGGTATTTTGATTCGATTTCAAGCATTCCATCGCCCTGATCTTGCAAGTTCTTTCCGGTTTCCCGTTTCGCTGGGATGGGGGGACTCTGGTAGAATAAGAAAACAGCGACATTCGGGAACACGAAGCGGCAAAGCCGCAATCCAAATACATTTAGCCACGGATCGAACACAGATGTACACGGATAAGAATTGGATTGATGGTGTTTTGGTTTTCATCGGTGTTTGATCCGTGTTCAATCCGTGGCAAAATAATAGGGACTGATACTGCGATGGGAACCCTGCACACGGTTTGCCGCGTGGGCGATTTGCGAGATGGTGACTGCGGAACCCTCGCGGTCAACAAGTATAAGGTGATCGCCGTGTTTCGTACCGGCGACGAATACTTCGCCATCGACGACATGTGCCCGCACATGGGCGCGGGCTTGAGCGGTGGATTCGTCGAAGATGGTATCGTTACGTGTCCCTGGCATTACTGGCGGTTCCGTCTGTCGGATGGGACCTGGGCCGATAATCCCAAGGT
>JAIOQJ010000685.1 GCA_021413475.1 Planctomycetota bacterium
TAGGCGAGCCGGCTCGCCTAGGATATTCCATTCGTCTCGGTCCTGTGATGGAGACTCATTCATGTCAATTCAATTTCTACGTCGTGCCATTCCGACTCTTATGGTCTTCACCGGCCTGGCGGGGATCGCCTTCTGGGGCCATCGGTCCGGTTGGACGCTGCCCAAATCGCTCACCGCGAAGAGTAGTGACGCCAAGGCCAAGGACGATTGGTGCGAGCCGCACTCCGTACCCGAATCGATCTGTGTCGAGTGCAACGAGACGCTGATGCCGCGCCCGAAGGCTAAAGGCTGGTGCAAGGAGCATCGTGTGCATGAATGCACGTTGTGCAACCCGGAAGTCGCCCAACTGGCGACACCGTATGTCGTGACCGACGGAGATCGGGCGCGGGCAAAGCGAGCGCTCGAACTCGAACGAGCCGACAATGCCGAAAAATGCAACCTGCATCATCGTCGGATTCAGTTCGCTTCGGTCGAGGCAGCGGAACGCACCGGCCTCGGTGTCGAAAGAGTCGAGCAAAAAGAAATCCGCGAAACCATTCCCGTTTCTGGGGAAATCGTCAATGATCCATCGCGAATTGCACATCTTTCTTCGCGGGCACCGGGAACCGTGGCGAAGGTATTCCGACATCTGGGCGATCGAGTTGCCGAAGGCGAGATCCTGGCCCTGGTCGAGGCTGCCGAGGTTGGCAAAGCGAAAACCGAGTTCAGCCAGGCGACATTGCTATTGGACGTCAAGCAGAAAGCTCGCGGGCGGCTGACGAGTTCCAGCAGTGAGGCGGCTGTCGCCCTGGCCGATGCCGCGTTGCGCGAGGCTTCCGTCCGTTTCCGAGCGGCCCGGCAGGCATTGCTGAACTTAGGCTTACCGCAAACCAATGCCGAGCATCAGTTGCTCGACGCCACTACCGCGCTCAACCTAACCGAGGCGGAACTTTCAGATCGACTGCATTACCTGGGCATACCCGATAAGGAGCGCAAAGATTTGCGAGCCACGCTATCGAATCATCTCTTGCCGCTTCGTGCCCCAATCGCCGGCATCATCGCCTCGCGTGACATGGTCCCGGGAGAAGTCGTCGATCCAACTCGGATGCTGATCGAGATTATCGACCAGTCACATGTCTGGCTTGTGCTTGATGTCCGCTCCGAAGACGTGGCAAAAATCAAGCTCGATCACACCAAAATTCTATTCACGCCTGATGGACATAAAGAGGAAGTCGCTGCCACAGTGACCTGGATCAGCATCGATGCCGACGAAAAGACTCGGACGATCAAAGCGAGGGCCGAGCTCGCCAATCCGGGCAATAAACTTCGCGCAAGGACCTTCGGCACGGGCAAGCTGGTCCTTCGCGAAGAGAAGAAGGCGTTCGTCGTGCCGAATTCCGCCGTTCACTGGGAAGGCGATTGCCACGTCGTCTTCGTCCGCGACAAGAACTGGTTCAAAGAGGGATCGTACAAGGTTTACCACACACGTGTCGTTCGGGTCGGCATGCGTGATGATGAAAAAACGGAGATCATCGCCGGCGTTCTCCCCGGCGAGTGGGTCGCGACGAAGGGGAGCGAAGTCTTACGTGCGGAATTGCTCCGTGGAAATTTCGGCGAAGGATGTGGGTGTTGCAAGAAGTAAGCCGAAAAGACCTAATCCCCCAACCCCCTTCCCTAAGCGGGAATGGGGAGAAAGAATAATCAACGAACTTATGCTGACCTGGATCATCGATCAATCGCTGAAGCACCGTTTTGCCGTCCTGGCGCTCGTTTTCGCGTGCGCCGCGATCGGGTTCTATTCCCTGCAGCGGCTCGACATCGACGCCTTCCCCGACACCACACCGGTGCAGGTCCAGATTAACACCAACGTGCCGGCACTTGGACCCGAGGAGATCGAACGTCAGATTTCCCTTCCGATCGAGCAAGCCTTATCAGGGCTGCCTCGCCTATCAATGATTCGTTCGGTGTCATATTTCGGCGTATCGCAAGTCGTGGTGACTTTCGAGGAAGGGACCGACATTTATTTCGCCCGGCAACTCGTCAACGAACGCTTGAGCAGTGTCGAACTACCTGAAGGGATCGAACGGCCCAAAATGGGACCAATCTCGACCGGCCTCGGCGAGGTGTTCCACTACGTCGTCGCGGCAGCGGACCCCGATCAGACGCGGGCCCGCACCGTTCATGATTGGAACATCCGCCCGCAAAGTCGCTCGGTGCCAGGCGTGGCGGAGGTCAATTACTGGGGCGGATTCGCGAAGCAATATCTGGTCCGCATCGACCCTGGATTGCTCATCAAATACGGCCTGACGTATTCGCAAGTTCTCGATGCTCTGGCCAAGAATAATCGCAACGTAGGCGGCGGGAATGTGGAACGCGGCAGCGAGATTGTGTTGGTCCACGGCCTGGGCCGACCCACGAATCTCGAACAGATTGAGAATATTGTCATTCCTGGGAAGGCCGGTCCACCGATCTACGTCAAAAACGTAGCCACGGTCGAGATCGGCCACGAGGTCCGCCGCGGGGCCGTCACCGCCAACGGCCGCGGTGAGGTCGTACTCGGCCTTGGCTTCATGCTCATGGGTGAAAACAGCCATACGGTTACTCGCAATCTGAAAGCGCAACTCAACGAATTGACTCCCTCCTTACCGCGCAACGTGAAAGTTACACCCGTTTACGATCGCACGGAACTGATCGATCACGTCATCGACACGGCCCGCAAGAATCTCTTCGAAGGCGGCCTGCTTGTGATCGCGGTCTTGTTTGCGTTCCTGGGCAATCTGCGGGCGGCGGCGATTGTCGCCGTGGCGATCCCGCTGTCGATGCTCTTCGCCTTCAGCGGCATGTTGCGCTTCGGGATTTCCGCCAGTCTACTCAGTCTCGGGGCCATCGATTTCGGCATGATCGTCGATAGCTCGGTGGTGATGGTGGAAAACTGCGTGCGCAAGCTACAAGGTGAGGAAGCGGGAGATGAAAGTACGCGGTTGGAAATCATCCGCGACGCGGCCGTCGAAGTTCGTCAACCGACCCTGTTCGGCGAGTTGATTATCCTCATCGTCTATTTGCCGATTCTCACTCTCGAGGGAATCGAGGGAAGGTTATTTCGGCCGATGGCGCTCACGGTCATCTTCGCCCTGATCGGCTCGATGATTCTTTCGATGACGTTGATGCCGGTGCTGGCGAGTTTCTTCCTCCCGCGGCGCATCGAGCATCGCGAGCCAATCCTTCTACGAATGATTAAGGGGGTATACGCACCGTTACTTCGGTTGGCGATGCGTTTCAAATGGGTGGTACTCGTCTTCGCGGCGATGACGCTGGCAGTCGTCTTCGGTTTGATTGCTCCTCGGCTCGGTTCGGAGTTTATACCGAAATTATCGGAAGGAGCGATCGCCATCGGCATTGTCCGACAGCCGGGGACATCGCTGGCCGAGTCGGTTCGCGGCAACACGGAGATCGAGAACCTACTGCTATCGACTTTCCCAGATGAGATCAAATACGTCTGGAGCCGAGTCGGCACGGCTGAGGTCGCCACGGACCCAATGGGGATCGAATTGACCGACACTTTTATCATTCTTCATCCCCGCGAGCGCTGGAAGAAAGCGACCGATCAAGATGAATTGACAACGCTTATCGAACATTTGCTGCGCGAGCAGATCGGCACCAAGAAGTCGTATTCCCAGCCGATCGAAATGCGGATGAACGAGATGCAATCGGGCACGCGTGCCGACGTGGCGATCAAGTTGTTCGGCGACAATTTGGAGATTCTGAAAACGAAATCCCAGGAAGTCGAAGCGGTGTTGCAAGCGATTCCCGGCAGTGCCGATGTCAATTTGGAACGGCTTTCAAATCAGCCGGTCCTGCAAGTGAAACTAAAACCACGGGCACTTGCCCAATATGGCATCCCGGCGAAGGTTGTCCTAGATCTGGTCGAATCTCTTGGCGGTATTCAACTCGGCGAAATCGTGGAAGACCAGACCCGATTCGCCTTGATGGCAAGATTGCCGGTTGAGCTCGGCAGGAATCCAAACGCGGTTCGCGGCATCCTTGTTCCCACGCCGAACGGTGAGCGGATTCCGCTCACACGGCTGGCCGATGTCGAAGAAATTACGGGGCCGTCGACAATCAATCACGAAAAAGGCAAACGTGTGGCCATCGTATCGTGCAACGTGCGCGGCCGGGATATTGGCAGTTTCGTTGCGGACGCCCGCAAGGAGATCTCCGAACAAGTCGTGCTTCCCGAGGGCGGCCGCTATCACTTCGAATTTGGCGGCCAGTACGAGCAACTCATCACCGCCCGGAAACGACTGATGATCGTCGTGCCCGTGGCGTTGATCCTGATTTTCACCTTGCTCTATCTGACCTATCGAAGCACCGTGGACACGCTGCGTGTGTTCACCGGTGTGCCGTTCGCCTGGGTCGGCGGCGTACTCGCCCTCTGGCTTCGCGATATGCCGTTCTCGATCTCGGCAGCCATCGGCTTTATCGCCCTCTCCGGCGTGGCGGTGCTCGACGATATGATCCTTGTCTCGACGGTCCGGCAACTTCGACTCAAGGGGCTTTCACTCGATCAAGCGGTCGAGAAGGCGGCTTTGATGCGGTTGCGCCCGGTGTTGATGACGTCGCTGGTCGCCAGTCTCGGATTTGTGCCCATGGCTTTCAGCACCGGCATCGGCGCTGAAGTGCAGCGCCCACTGGCTACCGTGGTGATCGGCGGAGTCATCAGCGCGATGGTGATGTCCCTGCTAGTGGTTCGTGTACTTTATGTGGTGTTCCAGCGCCCGCGGAGCGACTCCGCGGGTTCCTCTTCTGAAGGGAGCGAATGATGAAAACGATTCTGCTATCGATGGCCCTGATGCTCGGCATCGGTTTGGTCGGATTGGTCGGCTGCAATGAACCGGCGAAGGATTCGAACTCAGACAAGAAAAAGGACAAGGACAAACCGGCCGCGAAAGTCGATCACGGTGAGTGGTGTGCCGCACATTGCCTGCCCGAAGAGATCTGCTGGGCTTGCAATAAGGAATTCCGCGACAAGTGCGAAAAAGAAGGGACCGATTGGTGCAAGATACACGCGCGACCTCAATCGCAATGCTTCAAGTGCGATCCGAAGATCAAGGAGAAATGGGAAAAGTACCACATGGAGAAATACGGTACGAAAGCGCCGGAACCGGATGACTATTGAGCGGGTTAGTATTGTACTCATCACGCTCCGCGTGATGTTCTTCGATGCACGCGAGACGTTCCGATTGGCGAAAGAACATCACCCGGAGCGTGATGAGTACATTAACACTCGATCCGCTTCACCGCCGCGTCCACGATCGCTCCGACCAACTCCGTGTGCGACATCCCCATCGCCTTGGCGATGAGGACGATGTCGCCTGTGATCGGGTTCAGACCGGGGAGCGGGTTGACTTCGAGGAAATAGGGAACGCCATCGCGTACACGGAAATCGATGCGGCTGATGTCGCGGCAACCGAGAACGTCATAGGCACGCAAGGCGGCATCTTCGAGGGCGAGGAGCGTTTTGTACGGTAAATTGGGCGGGCACTCGTAATTCACCTGGTTTTCGTAATCGCGTTTCACTTCCAGGCTGTATACGAAGCGATCGGTCGGCTTCTTGGGGATCACCCGCATCATGCCGAGGATCTGCGGCGGGTCGTTACCGATGACTCCAACTGTCACTTCTTCCCCCGCGATGAACTCTTCGATCAAAATCGGTTGTCGATAGTCGTGCCATAGTGAGACGACGACTGGGCCGACGTCCTCCAGCTTTTCGATCAGACATTTCGAACGGATTCCCTTGCTCGATCCTTCGCAGACCGGTTTGGCGATGAGCGGGAGTTGCAGGTCGCTCTCGCTAATCATCGCGGGGAACTCGGCAAAGTCTCCGTCGTAACGTCCGTCCGCGCCGGTGGCACCGGCGAGCGATTGAAGCACGAAACCCTTTGGGATCAAAACGTCAGCCTCCGCCACGAGGCGGCGGGTGATGTCCTTATCCAGGGCCGCGGCGAGCGTGAAGACGTCCGAGCCGGTACAAGGGATGCCGAGCATCTCGCAAACAGCGGGGACTCGGGCCTCACGGTTGCGCGAGGTGCCCTGCCCCTCGGCGAAGTTGAAAACAAGTTCGGGCGGATTGGCGAGGAGTCTTTCGAGCAATTGCCGACCATTGCCGAGTTCCGACGGCTCATGGCCGAGTGAACGAAGTGCGTTGGCGATGGAATCGACCGTTGCCTGACTGTCGAATTCTTCGTGCAAATCGTCCGGCGCACCGGCAGGTAGCGGTGTTTTCGGTTTCAGGTCGAAGGCGATGCCGATGCGCATGGGATTATCCCAATAAAAAAGGCCGCTTGCGGCGTCGCACTCGATAGCGAGGGCGAAACCGCAAGCGGCTCAAGTATCAAACGGTACTATTTCTTCGGCCGGCGTCGCGGCTTCGCGGGGGCCGGTGTGGGAACAGAAACGGCGACCAATTCTTCCTCGTGGTCGTGATCGTGTTCCTGATCGCCACCACTACCGCAGCAACCTCCGCTCGCTTCTTCTTCCTCGGGAGGCTTGACGGTGATGACCTGCAGCGATTTGCGGCGGGCCATCCGTTCATTCCCCTCCGGAATGATTGCCGAACGTGTGCCTTGCAGCAACGAACTGACGCCCCGGTTGAGGGTCGGCTCGATGGTGTTCGGCGTGTCGGAAGCTTGATAGCGAATTAACATACCCTCGTAGTTACGCAACACGACGGCGTCGTCGGATGCGGAAACAAGGTAATTCGGCATGACCGGGATCTTGCCGCCGCCATGCGGGCTATCGACCACGTAGGTCGGGATGCCAAGGCCGGACATGTGGCCTCGTAACCCTTCCATGATCTCGATCCCCTTCCATACCGAAGTACGGAAGTGGCCGGCACCGATGACCGGGTCGCAATGGAACAGGTAGTACGGACGAACCTTGATGCGAAGCAAGGCTCGCATCAAAAGGCGCATGGTGGCCAGGTCGTCGTTGACGCCCTTGAGCAGCACGGTGTGGTTATTCACCGGCATACCAGCCTTCAGAAGCGAGAGGCATACACGGGCGGCTTCAGGCGTCACTTCGCGCGGATGGTTGAAGTGCGTCTGAATCCAGACCTTGTTGACCGACGCGAGAAGGTCGATCAATTCTTGATCGTAGAGCTTCTGCGGCAAAGTGACGGGGATGCGAGTGCCGATGCGGATGACATCAACGTGCGGAATCTTCGCCAGGTTTTCCAGGAAGAAGCGCAGCTTGGGAAGCGGCAATGTCAGGGGATCGCCGCCGGAGACGATGACGTCGCGAATTTCCGGGTGGGCGGCGACATAATCAATCATGCGGCGATCGTTGCGGCTGATCGCGTCCCACCCGCCGCGGACCATCGTGGCGCGTTTGCGCGTGCAAAAGCGGCAGTACATGGTGCAGACGTGGGTGGTGACCAGCAGCGCCCGATCGGGATAGCGATGCGTCAGTCCCGGGACCGGCGAATCCTTATCCTCTTCGAGCGGGTCTTCCAACTCATAACCGGAAGGGTTCTCGGCCTCGAGCGGCGAGGGAACCGATTGGCGGCGGATCGGATCATTCGGATCCACCGGGTTGATGAGCGAGAAGTAGTATGGCGGGATTGCCAGCTTGTACTCACTCTCCAGCCGTCCGATGGCTTCGAGTTCTTCATTCGTGAAGGTGAGGAGGTTCCGTAGCTGTCGAACGGAACGGACGGCATTCTGAGATTGCCACCGCCAGTCGTCCCATTGCTGATCGGGCACATCAGCCCAAAAGGGATGTCGGCGCGGCTGACTAGGGGGCTCGTCTTCATCGAAGGCGCCCACGGCCTGCGGGACCGTCGGGCATGGGAGTGTAGCACGCGATTCTTGTTCGCTCATACAGTTGCGATGACCTCCAGGTCATTGATTGCCCGCGCCGGTGGCTCCCGCAGTCAGCGGCGTCGGGCGTGGCCCACGGCAGCGACAACCATCGTCGCTTCACCGTATTGACGGGTATGGTAACGTGCCCTCTCGAAAATACAAGTTCTTCCGGCGCAAAATTCGCGCGATCTGATCTTTTTTTTCTCTCGCGATCGGCGCGGCGAAGAGACGGGATTGTGCCGTCAGGAAACGAATTAGAAATCGCTGATGCGTTATTTTGCTCGAATTCGCCTTGTTTCTAGCGTTTTCTTCGCGGCGCCGTGACTTTCGCGATCACTGATATTCGCGATCGATCCTGTCATTCATCATCGAAGGTGCCTTTCTCCGTCATCGTCGCATTTTTCTGTTTGAGCGAACATGGATGCTTCGATTGACAGTCTCTCGAACTCCCGGCACGTCAAATCAGCCTCACCTTCCTGACGCTAAGCGCTTGACAACCACTCCTCTCTCCGGCCAACATATCACTTGGGGAGGTTCCAATATGTTCAGCGCGACGCTTGCACCGCTTCTACTCGTGAGTACCCTCGGGTATCCCTCGCCTTGGCGTGCCGAGCCGGCGACTTCGTGGGTCGGTCGCACGGTCATCATGAAGAAGACCGGTACCCGTTTCAACCGCACGAACGCCAACGGCGTCGCGATCGACGCCGGTATTCTGTCGCGGACCGATTACGTCGTCACGCGCGAAAAGGACGACAAGATCTGGGTCAAGCAAGACGGCGTCGAAGGCTGGATCACCAAGGACGATGCCGCGCTTCCGGAAGATGGGATCGAGCATTTCACGAAACTGATCACGGCCAACCCCACTGATTCGGCCCAGTACGCCCGGCGCTCGAAGGCACATGAACTGAAAGGCGATCTCGATGCAGCCTTGAAGGACTACGACGACGCCATCCGAATTTCGCCGACTAGTTCGTCGTGGTGGAACAACCGGGCCAACCTTTATCAGAAGAAGAAGGATTATGATCGAGCACTCCAGGATTACGATCGTTCGATCGAATTGAGTGGTAACTCGGCGATCGTATGGGGAAACCGCGGCAATGCCTACAGCCATCTCCGCGAGTATGAGAAAGCGATCACGAATTACGATGCCGCCTTACGCTTGAGCCCCGTCTACATCAACGCCCTCGCCAACCGCGGTAATGCCTGGCGGGATACGAAGCAATACGACAAGGCCCTGGCGGATTACGCCACGGCCTTGGCCATCGATCCCGAATTCAGTTTTGCCTTGAGCAATCGAGGCCTGCTCCGCTTGCTCAATAAGGAATACGAAAAGGCAGCGGAAGATATTCATGCGGCCGTTCGGATCGATCCGCGTTCGGCCACACCTTACATGCACCGGGGCAGCTTACGTCGAGCCCTCCATCAGCACAATTTGGCCCTCGACGATTTCGATCACGCGATCTGGCTTGATCCTCGATACACGGCGGCTTTCGTGGAGCGTGGTCTGCTCCACCGAGAACTCAAAAATTTCGCAAAGGCACTAAAGGATTTCGACAACGCACTGGCGATTGAACCCAAATCGCTTCTCGCGTTAAACGCCAAAGCTTGGCTGTTAGCAACCTGCCCCGAGGAAAAGTTTCGCGACGGCAAAAAGGCGATGGAACTGGCCACGAAGGCAGTGGGATTGTTCGGCGGGAAAGCGAGCCGTACGCACGCGGTCTTGGCAGGCGCTCATGCCGAGCTCGGTCAATTCGAGGAAGCGATCACCGCTCAACAAAAGGCGCTCGAGTTCAAGGACGATGCACCTGAGGAAATTGAAGCGGGGAAAAAGCGGCTCGAATGGTATCAGAAGAAGATGGCATGGCGCGAAGACTAATTGTTTCTCAGTCTTTCTCCACTTGCAATGCGTGAAGAGTACATTCGATCCCTCTTGCATGAAAAGCCTGCTCCCTGCTACTCTCTTCTTTCGAGAACGACTTCCCGATCTCATGGACGAGACGGTCCTATGGCCAAGCCGCGCAATTTAGCCGTTGATTTCACCGTTTATGTCTTCTTACGTCTATTGGGGACGCTTCTGCGCACCCTATCGTTTCGTCTGGCTAATCGATTTGCTGAGAATGTGGCTTGGATTGTGATGAAGATTGCCCCGCGGCGCGTTGCCGTCGCTCGGGAAAACTTGAGACAAGCGTTTCCGGATCAATATTCCGAAGGCGAACTCGATCTCCTGGTGCAAAATGTCTTCCGCCATTTCTGCCTGATCGTCGTTGAAATACTCCATGTCGATCGAGTGATTCGTCCGCGCAACTATCGCGATTACCTCAAATTCGGGAGTGCCGAGGAAGAGAAGGCGCTCATGACCACGTTATTGGGCGATCGGCCCGTTTTGATGCTTACGGGACATTTCGGCAACTGGGAAGTCTCTGGCTTCCTGCTTGGTCAGCTTGGGTTTCCCAGCTACGCAATCGCGCGCACGCTTGACAATCGGTTTCTCGACGCGTGGTTCCGTCGCTGGCGCGAATCGCGGGGACAGAAAATTGTCGCCAAGAAGGGTGAATTCCACTTGATCCAGGAGGCATTAGATCGAAAAGGAGTGCTGGGCACGCTTGTGGATCAGGATGCAGGCGCGCGGGGCTTATTTGTCAATTTTTTCAATCGGCCCGCGTCGACACATAAGGCCGTCGCATTGTTGGCGATTGAGCATGAGGCGATCATGCTGGTGACTGGCACTGCCCGTATCGGCAAGGGGATGCAATATCAGGTATACATCGAAGACGTGATTGATCCCCGAGACTTCAGTCATCAACCCGACGCGATCAGGTCGATTACCGTTCGATTCACCGAGGCACTGGAACGGATGATTCGACGGCATCCGGAACAATATTTTTGGGTTCACCGCCGCTGGAAACATCAGCCGACGACGCGAAAGAAGCAGGCAGCTTGAGCGAAGCAGGTTTTGGTTCCTCTACTCCGCCGATATTGCCTTCTTCTTCGGTCAAATTCTTCGCCAGGTCGCGGCGCGGCTTGACGACATCCCAAACCAAACCCAATTTCTCCCAGATACGAATGGTCGTGTAAGAAACGTCGAGCTCCCACCATCGCATTCCGTGGGCGGCACTACGAGGCTGAGCGTGATGATTGTTGTGCCACCCCTCGCCGTTACTGATCAACCCGACCAGCAAGTTGTTTCGACTGTTGTCCTTGGTTTTGAAATTCCGGTAACCCCAGATGTGCGTCACCGAATTGACCGACCATGTGATGTGCCAAACGAGAACCGTCCGCACGAACACGCCCCACACCAGGAAGCTCATCGCCATTTGGGCAGTCCCTTCCAGGGTCTCCGTGGCAATTGCACCCACAATCGCGCCGGCAACGAGATAAACAGCCCACTGAATTAAATGAACCAATCGCCAAAACCGAGGTCGTTCAAGTTTCTTGTAGAAGCGATCACGCAGCAAGTCGCGAGCATAGCGATCGTACGTGTTAATGCTCCAGATGTTGGGATCGAAAATCAGAAACCAGCCCATGTGGCTCCAGAAGAAGCTCGTGTTGGGGCTGTGCGGGTCTTCTGGATCGTCGGAATGTTGATGATGCATGCGATGAATGGCGACCCAGTTCATCGGTGTACCCTGCCAGCAACACGAGCCGAGAACGGATAGGCTGTGCTCAAGCCAGCGTGGGCAAGCGAAGCCGCGATGGGTCATCAAGCGATGAAACCCAATGTTAACGCCAAGCGTGCCGAAGACATAGATCCCGGCAACGGCCAGGACGACGCCCGTCCAACTGAAAAGCCATGGTATGCAGGCAAGAAGTGCTAGAAGATGAAATCCCACGATGCCGGTAATGATGCGTGGGTTGGCTCGCAAAGGACCCGAAGGATCAAGGACGCCGATTTTCCGAAAAAGCCTGTCCAAAAAATTCACTTTGGTGAGCATGAATCCTATTCTCCAAATGCTCAACGGTCCCCATTACTCCGAATGGCCGTTTTGCGATCGCTGTTCAATTCAAGGTGGAAGTCAAAAAGAATTGTTCCTCCGCCCCTGCTTAATCTATGAACTTACAGGTCACGCGATCGAAAATGAGCACTCCTGATCCCAACCATCCTTGTTTAGATGGCTGCGAATCCTTTGGGCGGAGACCCGCAATGCCGATTTCTCGGGCAATGCCGAACGAATGATTACATCGATTACCAGATCGATGGACATTCAGCCTTGTCTAAATGCTTATAATGGTGATAAAGATGACTAAATCGTCACAGAATTGAACGTCGCCTGGGGAAGATGGAAAATGATGCCGCGTATCTCGGATGACGAGATTGCCGCTGCTAACGAGGAGCTCGATGGGCAACCGCCCGAGGCGGTTCTCCGCTGGGCCGTCAAGCGGTTTGGATCCAAGCTGCTCTTCTCAACTGCTTTTGGGGCCGAGGGTTGCTGCATCCTGCACATGCTGGCGGAGATCGGTCCTGGCACTCGACTTATTAACCTCGATACGGGCTACCAGTTCAGCGAAACCCTGGAGCTACGCGAACGAATCAAAGAGCGTTACGGGCTCGAAGTCGAACTTATTCAGCCCGAGTTGACCGTTCCCCAATACGAAGCGAATCGTGAACTCCCCCTGTACAAGACAAACCCGACGCAGTGCTGCCATGATCGGAAGATCGTCCCTCTTCGGAAGGCGCTTCTTGGTTACGATGCCTGGATCAGCTCGATTCGTAAAGATCAGACAAAAGATCGCGCGGTCGCGAAAGTCGTGCAGTGGGACGCGAAATTCAACCTGGTGAAGGTGAACCCGCTGCTGAGCTGGACATTTAAGGATGTTTGGAACTTTATCCACAAGTACGAAGTCCCTTACAACCCGCTTCACGACCAGAATTATCCGAGCATCGGATGCTGGCCCTGCACTTCATCGGTGAATCCTGGCGACGACGAACGAGCCGGCCGATGGGCAGGTTCGAAGAAAAAGGAATGCGGGCTGCACGTGGTCGAACAAGAAAGCGGATCGGACTTTAGCGGCTGACTTACTCCGATTTTTTACCCTCCATTACCTGTACACGGCCCATTTGAAACTATGCGTGGCTCTCTCTTTTCCGCCAAAGCTGAATACGCGTGTCTCGCGATGCTGGAGCTGGCCGCTCGGCACGGCGATCAAGCTCCCGTGCGCCTGAAAGCGATCGCTGATGCCAATGGCATCCCGAAGCGATTCCTCGTCCAGATTTTATTGCAATTGAAAGGGGCGGGGTTGGTGGCGAGCACGCGCGGCGCGTCGGGCGGCTATCATCTCGCCCGCGCTCCCGACAAGATTTCATTGGCCGACATCATCGGCATCATCGATCACAGCGAGAATCCCACGGAAATGCGCAGCGGTGGCGGCTCGCCTCTCTCTCCTCTTGCTCGATCCATTCACACCGTTTGGAACAGTATCCAGGATGCACAGCAGCGCATCCTGGATTCGACCAATCTTGCGGAACTCTTGCAGCGCGCCCAATCCGTGTACGATCTCGTTTACCAGATCTGAACCGAAAGAATTGAGGATGTTCTTCAGTGGCGACAGACCTCTGGTCTGTCGCCACTGAAGACACACCGTTCACTGATCATCTCTGCAGCAGTTTCTGCACATGCTTCGCGAGCATATCGGCTTCCAGATTGACCGAGTCTCCCGCCTTCTTCACGCCAAGCGTCGTCTCTTTTGACGTGTGTGGGATTAGCATCACGGTGAAGAAGTCGGGACCGACTTCTACCAGTGTTAAACTGATGCCATCGACGGCGATCGATCCTTTCGGCACCATCAGCCGCGTCAACTCCCCGGGACAACGGAAGCGGACCATTTCCCATTCGCCCTCTCGGGCACGCTCTTCGATCGAACCAACGGCATCGACGTGCCCCTGAACAAAATGCCCGCCGAGGCGATCACCCACTCGTAAAGAGCGTTCAAGGTTCACGCGATCGCCAACGCGAAGTTGGCCAAGATTTGTCTTGAGAAGCGTTTCAGGCCCGACATCGAACGAAAAACGGCCATCCGAGATGGCGACCACCGTCAGACAAGCACCATTGACGGCAACCGATTCACCGAGCACGAGTTGCGGGGCAATCAATGATTGTGCGATGACGAGCGAAGCGCCGCCTCGCGCATCGGACGATTGCGAATGAACGGTACCCAGGGTTTCGACGAGGCCGGTGAACATGGATGCTAATCTATTGCTGTTCAGAAAAGCCGTTTCCGTTGGCCATTCGTAACACGCAACTCGGACACCCCCTGTTACGAATGGCCCATTTTCTGTTACGAATAAAGGACATTTTGTTACGCATGAAGGGCGATTTGTTACGCATTCGGAACTTTTTGTTACGAATAAAGGGCGATTTGTTACCATTCGGGCGGAAAGTGCTTTCCTAAAGACCAATAGACGTTCCTTCAGCCGGTTTGCGTGAATCTCAAATTGGACCAAACAAGCCCCGACGCGAGGGTTTCCGAGCGTCGGGGATGAACCCTTCAAACGCAAAATTTTCCCATGAAATTCAAAAATGCAGCAGGACCGGCCGGCAAGCCGAACCGGTCCTGGTAATCCTTCGGATATTTCTCGACGACTTCTTTGATCGTCGCATCAAACGGGAAGGGCATGTTTGGGGGTCAGACCCTGATTTCGCTTTTTGAAATCGGAGTCTGACCCTGCCTTTCTCAGTACCTGTATTGATCCGATTTATACGGGCCGCTCTTCGCGACGCCGATGTAACTCGCCTGCTGCTCTGACAGCTCGGTGAGCGTCGCGTTCAGCTTCTTCAGCTGCAACCGTGCCACCTTCTCGTCCAGGTGCTTGGGCAGCGTGTAGACGCCCACCGGGTACTTGGCCGTGTTGCCGTAGAGCTCGATCTGCGCGAGGATCTGGTTGGCGAAGGAAGAGCTCATCACGTAGGACGGATGACCCGTGCCGCAGCCCAGGTTCACCAGTCGTCCCTTGGCGAGGAGGATGATCCGTTTGCCGTCCGGGAAAATGACGTGGTCCACCTGCGGCTTGATTTCTTCCCACTTGTACTGCGAGAGCGCCGCGACCTCGATCTCGTTGTCGAAGTGGCCGATGTTGCAGACGATGGCCTGGTCTTTCATTTTCTTCATGTGCTCGTGCGTGATCACATGCAAGTTGCCGGTCGCGGAGACGAAGATGTCGGCTTTGTCGGCGGCGTAATCCATGGTGACCACTCGGTAGCCTTCCATCGCCGCCTGCAGCGCGCAAATGGGGTCGATCTCGGTCACCCAAACCTGCGCCGACAGCGCTCGCAACGCCTGCGCGGAACCCTTGCCCACGTCGCCGTATCCGCACACCAGCGCCACCTTGCCCGCCACCATCACGTCGGTCGCGCGCTTGATGCCGTCCACCAGCGATTCGCGGCAGCCGTAGAGGTTGTCGAACTTCGACTTCGTCACCGAGTCGTTGACGTTGATGGCGGGGAACAGCAGTTCCTTTTTCTTCGCCATCTCGTACAGGCGGTGCACGCCGGTGGTGGTCTCTTCCGTCACTCCCTTGATGTCCTTCGCCATGCGCGAGTACCAGGTCGGATCCTTGGCGAGTTTCGCCTTGATCGACTTGAAGAGACTCGTTTCTTCCTCGGAGCCCGGCTTGGCGATCAGCGAGGCATCCTTCTCCGCGCGCTTGCCCAGGTGCATCAGCAGGGTGGCGTCACCACCATCGTCGAGGATCATGTTCGGACCCTGCGAGCCGAATTCGAAGATCTTGTGCGTGTAATCCCAGTAGTCGTCCAGCGTCTCGCCCTTGACGGCGAACACCGGCGTGCCGCCCGCGGCGATCGCGGCGGCAGCGTGATCCTGCGTCGAGAAGATGTTGCACGACGCCCAGCGCACGTCGGCCCCGAGTGCCTTAAGAGTCTCGATAAGCACGGCAGTCTGGATAGTCATGTGCAGCGATCCGGTCACGCGCGCGCCCTTGAGGGGCTGCGCCTCGGCGTATTCCTGCCGGATCATCATCAGCGCCGGCATTTCGGACTCGGCGATGGCGATTTCCTTGCGACCCCAATCTGCCAGGGCCAGGTCGGCGACCTTGTAGTCGGTAAAGCGTGCTTTTGGTGCGTTCATGCTGAGATCTCCTATTAGACTAGCCATGCCGTCGATCCCTCCCTTGGATGATAAAGACCCATGCGTCGCGGATGAAATCCGTTACACACAGGCATGGTTATCCCAATGTTGTAGAACCACGGCGACAGGTTTCCAGACGAATCGATATTCGTTGAAAGAACCGAGCCGATTCACCCATTACACTTTGTTCACAATCACTTCTTCGGAGAACTTGTCATGCGTTTCTCACAAGTCTTGTCCGCATGTCTATTCCTGGTCAGCGTGTCGGTGTTGGCGTCCGCTGAACCGGCGTTGACGACCGAGCAAAAGAAACTTGCCGG
>JAIOQJ010000686.1 GCA_021413475.1 Planctomycetota bacterium
TCGAAGATCTACGAGATGGTGATCAACAACGACCCTTGCTACGCGTATCTGATGCGTTGCAACAACGTCGTCGATCAGAAGCTGGTGATGGCCCATGTCTACGGGCACTGCGATTTCTTCAAGAATAACGCCTATTTCGCGCACACCAACCGCAAGATGATGGACGAGGTCGCCAATCACGGGGCGCGGATCCGGAACTATGCGGAACGCTTCGGCGAGGACGAGGTCGAGGCGTTCATGGATCGCTGTATGTCGCTCGACGACTTGATGGACATTCACTCGATCGCCATCAAACGGCGCGACGACCACACCCGCTACGATTTTGCCGAGAAGGTCGAGGAAGAAGCTCACTCGAACCGCTTCCGGGCCAAGCCGTACATGGATGATTACATCAATCCGCGGGTTCGCCTGGCACTCGAAGAAGAGGAGTTCCGCAAGAAGAAAGAAAAAGCGGACCAGCGTTTCCCCGAACATCCCGAGAAGGATGTGTTGCTGTTTCTCATCGAGAACGCCCCGATCAAAGCCTGGCAGCGCGACGTGCTGTCGATCGTCCGCGACGAAGCGTACTATTTCATGCCGCAGGCGCAGACCAAGATCATCAACGAAGGCTGGGCATCGTACTGGCATTCGACCATGATGACCCAGAAGATTCTTCACCCGTCGGAAGTGATCGATTATGCCGACCATCACTCGGGCACGATGGCAACCAACGGCCGGCGGCTGAACCCGTACAAGCTCGGCATCGAGCTCTTGCGCGACATCGAACAACGCTGGAACACCGGCAAATTCGGTCCGGAATACGACGCCTGCGAGGATCTGGAAGAGAAACGCCGTTGGAACAAGAACCTCGGCCTTGGCCGTAAGAAGATCTTCGAAGTCCGCCGTGTCCACAACGACATCACGTTCATCGACACGTTCCTGACGCCCGAGTTCTGCCGTGAGCACAAGCTATTCTCGTTCGCCTATTCGGACCCGACAGCGAACTACGTGATCGAATCGCGCGAGTTCGAGCAAGTGAAGCAACGGCTTCTCTTCAGCCTGACGAATTTTGGCAAGCCGTTCATCTATGTGATTGACGGTAACCACCGGAACCGTGGCGAATTGCTGCTGAAACACGAACACAACGGCATCGATTTAAAGATGGATCACGCCCAAGATACGCTCGGAAACCTCCAGTTCGTCTGGAGTCGGCCGGTTCATCTTGAGACAATAGTAGACGGAAAGCCCACCGTGCTTTCCTTTGACGGCACCGAACACACTCAAAAACTAATCGGAGAATCCGATGAAAATCGCCGATCTGCTCCTGCCAAAACTCGTTGAATGGACACCTTCATCCGACGGCGAACGGCATACCTGGTCACAACCGCTCGACGGTTCGGACTGGTCGCTATACTTGGCGGCCGACAAGGTCGATACCCTGGGCTGTCTGCTCTGGGAGATCGCGTTGACGCGGCCGAATGCGGGACCGCTGGACAATGCCGAGCTGAAGAAACATGCGATGGCCGTGGCCGATCGTGCCACTGGCATGATGGAACCGCTGCGTTTTATCGAACTTGATGAAACGAGAGGCGAGGCCCAGTTGCGGAGTGAATCCCCCGCCAAGCGAGCGAAGGCACTGGCGTACTACGAAGTGCTCCTGACGGGCGGCAGACAGATTCAAGTCCGCCGTTACCAGCACCCGACCGAAGGAACTCGCCGCGAACAGGTCGCGTTTGCGTTGACGCACGAGGCGATCGCGAAGTTGGTGGATGATTTGGTACGGGAGTGATGATTTGGCGAGCCGGCTCCCGTGAGGGGCCGGAGTAAGAAAATGCTCCGGCGCTTCGCTGAGTTTGCCGTTCAACTTGCCCAGCAATTGCTCCAGAACCGCTTTCCGTTTCAAATCGCAATCCTGCGTCAACTTCGCGATGACCGGGCCATTTCGCCGGCGCGTCCAGTCTTCGACAAACTTCTTCCGTTCCTGTTCGACGATCGCTTCGGCGGGAGCGATGTGTTTTTGGCGTTGCCCGATCGTCTGTTCGCGGATCCGTTTCAGATCGTCGATGTTGAACAGAAACGCCGTCTCGCCGTCGTGGATCCGTGGGTCGAAGTCGCGAGGCACGGCAATGTCGAGGATCACCATCGGCCCGCCGGTGCGTCTGGGCAGGATACCATCGAAACGCCGGCGGGTGACGATCGGCTCGGGCGCACCAGTGGTGCTCAGCACGACGTCGGCCTTGATCAGGGCGTCGTCGAGTTGATCCCACGGCACGGCCGTGCCGCTGCAACCCGCGGCAACTTCCAGGGCCTTTTCGGGGCTACGGTTCGTCACCAGAATCGATTTGGGTTTCAGTTCGCGAAGATGATTTAGGGTCAGCCGGCCCATCTTGCCGGCACCGATGACGAGAATAGTCTTGTCGTCGAAACGCTCGAAAACCTGGCGGACATAATCGACCGCGACACTCGAAACCGACACGTGTCCCTGCGAGATGCCGGTGTCGGTCCGTGCCTTCTTCGCCGCCTTGACCGCATGGGGAAAGAGCGCGTTGAGCAACGGACCGGTGACGCCGAGTTTTCGGGACGATTCGAACGCCTTGCGAACTTGGCCCGCGATTTGGCCCTCGCCCACGATCAAGCTGTCCAGGCTTGCGGTCACGCGGAAGAGATGCTGAACTGCGGCAGAGTCCGTGAATTCATACAGGTGCGGCCGAATGTCGCGGGCGGGGATCCGGTGGAATTCGCCCAGAAATTCCGCGATCAGGTCGCAGTCGGGCGGCCGTTCGCCTTCCGGCTTCGCCAGATAAAGTTCGACACGATTGCACGTGCTGATGACGACGGCCTCGCAACCGTAGCGGGCGGCCAGATCCTTGAGCGCGCGTTCCAACTTCTCGTCGTCGAAGGCGACTCGCTCGCGGAGGTCAACGGGTGCCTCGCGGAAACTGCAGCCGATGGCGGACACGTTCATCGCGTGTCCCCCGGCGCGAACGGGTGCGACGTGACCAAGGCCACCAGCATCATGATAAAGACCAGAATCGTGAACTGTGCCAGGCGGCGACCAGGCAAATGGGCTCCGTAGCGAAGAAACATCAACAGGGCACCGACCAACCAAAGGCCAACCGTGCTGGTGATCTTCAGAGCGGTCCAACCGCCGTTATCGTGCGGCGTTTGCCAAAGACGCATCAATCCAAGTAACAGGCCGACAGTCAAAAGCGGAAACGCGATATTCACGGCCCGGCGATTCATTCGTTCGAGCCGTTCGAGGCTCAGAAGCTTCATACCGCCGATCGGGTTGCGTTTCATCTTCAGCCGTTTCACTTGAATCAGGTACATGATGCTGGCCAGAAACCCGACCGTGATGCCAACTGAGGCCAGCAGCAAGAGCATGCCATGCACCATGCCCCAGAAGCGTTCGCCGGTGAACCAAGAACCGTCGTGGCCTGTTCCCACAAAGGCAAACGACAATCCCACTAAACCCAGCACCAATGGCAAGACGAATATCGCCCACGGATACGGTTCGCGGTGAAGCACGCCGTAGAGATAAAAGACGGCGAAGACCCAGGCGAGCAACAGCAGCGATCCATAAGGAGTGGCCGGCGAAGGTTGGTGGTAAGCCAGAAAGATCGTGTGCGCCAGCAAGCCGGCGACGCCAAAGAAAATCTCGACGAACCGGCTCCAGCGGACCGGTCGGGCCATGCGGTAAAGCTCCAGACCGAAAGCGGTCAGGTAGCTGAGGCCGAAGCAAAAGAGAGTGATGCGCAAGGGAGGGGTCAGGGGTCAGGGGTCAGGGGTCAGCCAGTCGCGACTTGAACCACAGAGACACGGTGGCACAGAGAAAGCATGAATTCGGCGGGTTTCTCTTTGATTTCCGCTGTGTCTCTGTGCCTCTGTAGTTCAATCTCTTCCTCATTCTATCGCCGAAGGGCGTCTTCCACCACCTGACGCATCGCGGACTCGGCGGTGGAATGGCCTTCGACGCGGATTTGTTCAAGCCAGACCGGATCGGATAGCCGGTCGAAAACGAACCGGCGGGCAGTTGGATCGGGAACTTGGCTGAGAATGTTTGACCGCAAATCGCGAAGAATCGCGAGCCATTCCGACCAGCTATCGTCGAAATCCGCGTCGAGCAGGTTGCGGACCAGTTTCGCGACACCAGGGGAAACGCCGCTCGTCGAAACCGCCAGTAAGAGATCGCCTTTTCGGACCGACGCGGGAACCAAAAAATCTCCCGCCTCTGGATCGTCGGCCGAATTGACCCACAATCGACGCTCGCGGGCATCGGCGACGACTCGGGTGTTCACCTCGGGTGTCGCGGCCGCGAATACGAGGGTTGCTTCATCGAGATGCATCGGCCTGTACGGTTCGTTGATCAAGTGAATGTCCGGGTGAGTGTCCCGGCAACCTGGGTCGACCAGGCGGACCGTTGCACCAGCATCCAGCAGCGATTTCGCCTTGCGCGCGCCGACTTTGCCGCCGCCGACGACGACCACCAGCCGATTTCGCATGTCGAGCATTAGGGGGTATAGGTTCATATGTCGACGGTTGCTTGGCTCGGATGAAATGCGAAGTCTCCTTGCTTGTGATGTTTAATATAGGCAATCTCCCCGCTCCCCACTCGGCATTGCTCGAATCTCAACTTCCGGGCACAATGTTCGCGATGTTGGAATCCCCACGCACGGATGCGTCCCATCGGGGAGCTGGTCGCGCATGCCCTGTCGTGGTTGTTTTTGTTCCCAAGTCGGCTCCCCACGGTGTGATCTCCCGTGGCTGATTCGGAAAAATCGTCGAAGTCCGCGCCGTTGCCGTGGGTGATTATCAGCGGGCTCCTGGGAGTTTTCGCAATCGGTACGCCGGTGGCTAATTCCCCTTCGACCAGCAAAGTCGCGGAGGAAAAGAAGGCCGGCGAACCTGTGCCATTTCGGTTCTCCGGCAAGGATCCGCTCAAACCTGTTTACGACTTCTATGCCACTCACGACGGCCGTTGGGATCCCGAAGAGGACCTGCGGCGGAATCTGCACAACTATCAGGTCGAGTTTCTGATTGTGACTGTTCCGGACCCCGTCGATACGCCTTACGGTTACGCCTTCGATCAAGTCGTCGATTCCGTGCAGCGGGCGATCGAAAAGAAGGATGGTTACATTCTCGATCGCTCCTGGCTCCCCTGGGAACTCGACAAGAAACCGGCTAAGAGCGACGACAAAGAAACCCCCGCCAATTTGCGAGAATCGTACCCGGGCGTGCTCTTGTTCCGGCACGGTAAGAACACCGATCGGAAAATCAACAAATCGGGGATGTGCATCGTTTTCCTGGTCGGCGAAACGCCGCTCGGTGGGCTGCACAAGAAGGCGTTCACGCGGGCCTTGCGGATGATGACCAACGGCGGGCAACCGTCGACGGAGCCGGTCCGCGTGGTGGGGCCGTATTTTTCGGGATCGCAGACGTCGCTTCAGTTCGTCGTCGGCGATTGGTGGGCCAGTCTCGGCGATTGGTGGGGTCGGCTCGGCGGCATCGGCCGGCAGAACCCGCTCTATAAATTCGACGTCATCACCGGCAACGCGACCGCGATTCGAACCAAGGACTTTTTCGAGCTCGATCCGTACACCGACGGCCACGCAAACTGGCAGCCCGGTAAGTTCTCGCTCACCTCGACGGTGATCCCGACCCGGCTGATCGTTTCCGGAATGCTCCGCTATCTCACGCGGCGTGATGGCTGTAGTTCGGATGAAGATATTCGCCGTAAGTGGTCTTACATCCCTGGTAAGGTGGCGATCCTTTCCGAATCAAACACGGGTTTCGGCAAAGGGCTCAACAGCGTCAACAAGGACGACGTTCTGACGTTGAATTTCCCTCTGCACATTTCGCGCGTGAAGAATGAATACACGCAGGCGTTCAAGAAGAAGGACGAAAAGAGCGGCCTGAAACCGAATGAAACGCTCGTGCCGTCCAATATCGACGATGCCAACCAGTTAAACGAGGGTGTACCCTCGCAGGGGGGGTCGACGACGACGGTCGTGAATTCGCAAGTCCTCTCGAACATTCTGGCGACGATCTCACGCGAGAATTGCCAGTACGTTGGCGTGATCGCCAGTGATACCCGCGACAAGCTCTTCCTCATTCGCTTGATCCGTGAATTCTGTCCCGACGTTCACGTGTTCGTGACCGATGCCGATCAGTTACTTCTTCACCCTGATTATCGCTACTACATGCGCGGCGTGATTGTCGGTTCGACGTACCCGCTTCTCGGCGAGAACCAGACCTGGGTGAACCCGGAATCGAACGATCGCATTCTCTTCCCGTCGGTCGCGGCCCAGGGATGCTACAACGCCACGCTGATGCATCTCGGACTACCGAAGCGTTTGCTGGAATATGCACCCCCCGGTTTCGTCTCCGTCGAGCGTGACGAGAACGGCGATGCCAAGAGTCTGCATCGGCCGCCGATCTGGATCAGCGTTATTTCGCCGGTCGGCACCCTGGTGCCGCTCCAGGTTTTCACGGACTACGAGGACGACGGCAATTTCATGCGGCTCAATCCGCTGAAGCATCAATCGAAGCGGCAGGTGCCGTTGCACTATCCGGGCGCGTTATTGCCGGTGGGCCTGGTTTTGCTTGGTTTCTGGGCTTTTCTCGTCTATGTCGCTCTTTTCGCTCGCTCCTCGCGGATGTTCTGGGAGCCCGCCACGGCCAATGGCGAGTTCTCGCTGCCTCAATTGTGCTATCGCAATTTGCTGCTCGGTTCGCAGGCGGTGGTGGCCGTGCCGGTGTTGGGGATCGTCTATACCCATGCGCAGGCGAATCAATTCAGCGCGGTTTGGATGTCGATTCTGGTGGGAGCGACCGCGACCCTGCTGGCGGGATTCTTGCTCGGCATGTTGAAGCCGCTCTGCTGGCCGCCATCGCGAGTGCTTCAGTTCGCGAACTGGCTTCGGCCGCGGTCGCTGATCGGCGGCCGGCTCGAACTGGCAAACTGGGCTTTCGTCAATCTGCTTTTGGTGGCGATTGTTTGTGCCTTCGTTGGTATGTTCCTGAGTCGATTCTGGCTTTACGGCGGGCAGACGCGGCGGACGCTGTTCTTTATTCGAGCCGTCGATCTGACATCTGGACTGTCACCGATGACGCCGCTGTTGTTCATGAGCATGGGCTTCGCGGCCTGGGCGTATTTTCAATTGAAGCGAGCCAATCAGATCGATCGTTACGCGGTGCCGCCGCCGTTTCCGGCGGGTGTGGGCGATGAAGCCCAGGATGGCACATTCGCGCGTGTTAACGATCTCGATCGCGTCGCTCAGGAAGAAGTACGTCACGAAAGTTTGGCGATTCGCCATGCGAAGGCGATGATGCTGAGCACGTTGGCGATCGCCGCCCTCGGCCTGACGATCTGGCTGCAATCGCTGCCTACCGTTGAAGGCTGGTCGTGGGATGGCCTGTTTTTCGCGGGTTTCGGAATTCTTTACGCCCTCTGTTTGTCGATCCTCACTCGTCTCTACTTCCAGTGGCGGCGGACCAAACGATTGCTCGACGCCATCGCCCTTGTGCCCATGATGCGAAGTTTCGCGAGACTGCCGGCGAAAGTAACCGAGGTGTTCAGTAAATACCTGATCACTCAGAAACCAAAAATTGAACATTTGCAGGTCCCCATCCATCAACTCCGTTTGCTCGCGCAGGCGGCAGCGAAGTCAACAGATGCCCCAGCCGAGCTCGGCGATTTGGAACGGATCTCGGATGCCCTTGATCGCCGGCTTCGTGAAGGACTTGATGAAGAAACCGACCGGGCGACC
>JAIOQJ010000687.1 GCA_021413475.1 Planctomycetota bacterium
CGATTCCGATCTATGAATTCACCAACGATGCGTTTAGCGGCACCATCCTGACACAAGCCGGCCGTTCGAATTATGCGGCCGTGATCGGCACCGTCGAAAGTGGCGAAGATCCCCCCGAGAATGCGGACGGTGTGTTCTATCGCAACAGCCAGACCAGCGTTGCCCACATTAGCGATGGATTGAGCAACACGTTCTTCATCGGCGAGCGGAGCAGCAAGCACGCCCTCACCACCTGGACGGGTGCGATACCGGGCAGCGGAGTACCAAAACCACCGTTGACCGGAGACCCCACGGGTTGGGAAGGTGAAGGTTCAGGCGTCCATCCACTTGGCCATTGCAGCAACGAACCAGGTCACGGTCCAAACGGAAGCTCCAACCACGTCGACGATTTTTCGAGCTTCCACACCTCCGGTGCCAATTTCCTGATGGGCGATGGCTCCGTGCGGATTTTCAACAATTCCATCGCACCGAATAATTATCAAGGAATGGCGACCAAAGCGGGCGGCGAAGTGGTGGAGGATCGGTGATTGCTTCATCGGTGACTTCTCGACTAAAAGCAAGAATTTTCACCACAGAGACACAGAGGACACCGAGAAAACCAAATGCAGAGAAGGAAGATGAAGAGTCAGTCAGATAACCATTCGTTTGATCCCATCTCGAAGCAATGGGACGTTAAAATTGATCAATAAGCCGACTCGCGTTTTGCTCAAGCGCAGGTATGTCAATAATTGGGCTTCATGAATGGGCATGAGTTTTTCCACGGATTTGAGTTCGACAACAAGTTGGCCGGGAAAGAATACATCAATGATGAATTCGTTTTCAACGACATCGCCTTTGTACACGAGTGGTAATCGAGCCTGAGGTTTGCAATCGATTCCTTGAATCTTCAATTCACGTTCAAGGCAAAGCTGATAGACCGATTCGAGAAGACCTGGACCCATCTCTCGATGGACTTCCATCGCCGCTCCGATAACCAAATGCGTTAATGGATCGCGCTCGTCTTTCATTTCTCTCATCGGCATTTTCCTCTCTTTCTTCTCGGTGTCCTCTGTGCCTCTGTGGTGAAATATGTTCTCCGTACCAACGCAATTAATTTCGTCCAACCTTCCGCACAAACACCGCGTACACGATAAATCCAACGAACATGAACCCGAGCCCGATCAGCGACTCGGTGCGCTGGGTCCAAAACATGTTGATTAGCACGGCCGACATACACACGACATAGACGATCGGCAGCCAGGGATAGAACGGGCAGCGATAGGGCACCTTTTCGTTCTTTGTCCGCGGCCGCAGGACGAAGAGCGAGGCAACCGCCAGAGTCTCGAAGCTGATGGCCCCGAACATCGCGAAGTCGGTGAACACGTCGAACAACTCTTTTTTTGGCGGCAAGTTCGGGTCGATCGTCCAACCAAGTAAAGAGAAACTTGGGAGTCGATTTTGAGTCAACAAACTGGCGAGAAAAACGAGCAGAATTGCCCAACCGGCCAGCACAAACGTGGCTCGGGCGGGAGTCAGGTAGCGGGGATGAAGTTCGGCGAGCGAGCGCGGAGCGAGGCCATCGCGCCCCATGGCGAAGAGCAAACGCGGGCCGACGAGCAGGTTGCCGTTGAGCGCGCCAAAGACAGAGATCATCACCGCGCACGACGCGGCCATGAGACCGAAGTCGCCGAGCAAGCGATAGGAGAACTCTCCCACGACCGTGCGTTCCGGAATGTTGAGCAGATCGTTTCGCGGAATAATCAGGTAGTAGGCGGCATTGGCCGAGACATAGAGCACGATGCACGTGCAAACACCGACGAGCAGGGCAAGCGGTAAGTTGCGATGGGGATTTGTCACATCCTCGGCCACAGGCGCGATATTCATCCAACCGTGGTAGGCGAAGAAGATGCCGACAAGCGCGCCGCCAAAGACGCTCCAATTGACCGACGACCAGTCGCTCGGCCAGGTGGGGG
Source organism: Planctomycetota bacterium (assembly GCA_021413475.1). Lineage (GTDB taxonomy): Bacteria > Planctomycetota > Planctomycetia > Gemmatales > Gemmataceae > JAIOQJ01. The sequence continues at coordinate 1,953 of JAIOQJ010000687.1, forward strand.
ACATATTGGCCGTGGTCGGCACCACGCGCGGCGTGCTATCCAGGGCGATGACCAAGAACGGCAGCAAGGCAACCAGCAAAAGCGAAGCGACTTTCACCGTGGTGACGACGACTTGCAGGATGCCGCCCAGACGCGTGCCGCGAGCGTTGAGAAGGGACAGGGCGAAGATGATGGTCATCGTCATCGCTTGTTTTTGCCAGAAGGTGAGAACATCGCCGCCCCGGGCTTGTCGCAGGACATCGTGGATCGACATGGTGAAGACAGTCGCCAGACCGGCGATCGAGCCGGCACGGATCATCCAGAATTCGACCCAGCCCCAGAGAAAACCGGCGGGCCGCCCGTAACTTTCTTTCAGATAGACATAGTTGCCGCCCGCGCGCGGGAGCAAGACCGCGACCTCGGCAAGCGCGAGTGCTCCGAACAACGTCAAGATTCCGGCCAGCACCCAGGCGGCCATGACCAGCCCGAAGTCGGGAATCTGGGCCACGCTAGCCGCTTTTTTGAAGACACCGGAGCCGATAACGGTGCCGATGACGATGGCGATCGCCATCCAAGGGCCAAGGACGCGCGGGAGTTGTGAGGGCTCGGCGGGATTCTGGGAGTTCATGAGAAACACTTTACGCGGAGGCGTGCAGAAGTGCAAACGAGAAGAGGAGATGGTCGTCTTCCGGTGGCGACAGACCTCTGGTTGCTCTGTCCAAATCCTCGCGGCAACTTCGGCACGCCGGGTGCCCAGCCGCGGTAGCGGGGATATACGTTAGCCCACGGCGCTAGCCGTGGGAATGAGGCTAGCCGATTCAACGAGCCCCGGTAGGGGCGACATAGCCACGCGGCGATCCATGTACCGCCGCTACCGCGGCTATTGCCATATAGGCTACTGATTCCCCACGGCTAGCGCCGTGGGCTACCATGTGCCACCGCTACCGCGGCTAAGGTCTGCCGCGTGCGATCCGCGGCATGCCGAACTGAGTCAGTTGCTGCGAAAATATTCGACAGACCAGATGTCTGTCGCCACCGGAAGACGACAAGACTACTTCAGCGAAATCTCAAATAATGCCGCCACGTCGGCCACGAATGGTTTCAGGTCTTTCGGAACCCGTTCGTGCCAATCGCGCAGGTGTTCCGGGAACGTTCGTTCCTTTTTCGGATCTCCCTGGTTCAAATAACTGACCGACTGCCAGTATTTCGGATTCTTTTCGAGCAATGGAAGCAACGCTGCCGCGACGACGGCGTTCTTCTCGCGGAGCGCGCCGCTCTTGCGCAATTCGGGTTCATTTCGCTTGTACCACTGTGCGAGGGTTAATCCTTCGAGCTTCTCCGTTTGTCTTAACCTTTGGTCCGCGTAATCGCGAAGATTATCCGCGTACGATTTCCAGTTCGGGTACGGCGGCTTGGTTTTCCAGGTCTCGGCCATCCGCCGCAAGACGAAGAGCGATGCTGTTTCGCATAAGGTTTCCTCGAACCAGAGATTGGTTCGGTCGCCGTCGCGATAGTTGCACAGGATGTGGCAAACTTCGTGGGCGAATTGAAAACTGAACTGAGCCCAAAGCCGGCCTTTCGAGTTCAGCAGCACGCGCCGTTCGCCGTTGGTCCCTCGACCGTAGATCACCATCGGCCCTTGCTTCTCGTCGTGCTTGATCGAGATCGGATCGAGTTCTCGATCAGGAAATAACGACGAAAGCTCGCTAGCGGCTGACTTGCAGACCGCCAGAATATCGTCCGCGCCCGCGTCGCCCCAGCCGCCGGGAATCAGGACGAATTTCGGCGTCTTGGCGGGATCGACGGGCGAGAGCGATTTCTTCTCGCCTTCCAGCTTCGCCAGGCGATCCTTGAGAAGTTTGATTTCCACTTCCAACTGAGCGACTTGCTTCTTGAGCAGATCGACTTCCGGATCGGCGCGGGAGATAGCGGGAGCGGCGATTAGGATCGCGCAAGCGAGTACGACGACGCGCATGGTGGGTCTCATTTTTTGGGGGCCAGTTTTTCAAGCTCGGGTATGCGTTTCTTTGCTTCCTTGGCCGTCTCCGCGTCGGAGGTGGACGCGATCACTTTCTCCCAGAGTTCGATGGCCTTCTGCGCCATCTCGGGGCGATGCTTCTCGTAGGTCGATTTCGGCGGGATGCCGAGCAACGCGTAATCGCTTAGATGCCGGGCCTCGGCGAGAAGATACCTGGCCTGCTCGGCGATGTCGTCGGCTTCCCACGGTTTTACTTTCTTGTCTTCGTACTCGAGCAAAATCTTGCGAGCCTCCTTCGCGGCCGCCAGATCAGGCCAGCGTTCCATCGCGCCCTTGAGCAGCATCAGCCCGGCGAACGTGGTTTCTTTGGTCTTGAGCTTCTCTTTCCCCTCGTAGAGCAAGAGCTTGGCGGCATCTTCGCGGCTAGCGGCACCGTCGGCCGATGCACGGGTTGCCGGGTATTTCTTGGCCAGGGCGGCCCGTTTCTCTTTGCCTTCGTCGAGGAACTTGATCGCTTCGGTGAGCGTGGCCGCGGACGGCATTCCGTGCCCATGGTTCGGCTGCACCCAGACCTTGGCGTTGATGCCAATCTCCTTCCAGAGCGGACCTTTGTATTGCTCGACCTCGCCCCGGTTGAAGTCCGTTTGGCCCGTCAGCAGAGCGATGCTGAGCCGATCGATGGCACGGTGTCGAAGCCAGGGTTCGTCCCGCATCTCTCCCCCAGCCACGATTGGCATCATGCCGCCAAAGTATTCCGGCAACGCGAAGCCAAGAGCACACGCCATCCGGCCGCCGCCCGAAAGGCCGGAGACATACGTGCGGTCGGGATCGAGCGGAACTTGCCGACGGACGTCGTCGAGGCAATCGAGGATGATCCGGCATCGCTTCGGGAAATCGACGCCGTTCCCCGCACCGCGGACGCCGATGAAAACAAACCCGAGCGCCTTGCACGGCCCCTCGAACGATTTCCACCCCTGCGGCTCGTCCCCCGCGGAAACGAACAAAATGGCCGGCAACGGCTTCTTGTCTTTGCTCGGCGGCAAGAATAGTTCGTAACTCTGCTTGGTCGAATCGTATTTCTCGTCAAGAAAGCCCTTCGGCAGCGTCGTCAGGCTCTGATTGGCAGAAGTAAAGGTCCAATCGAGCCGGGTCGGCGACGTGACGCTGACCTTGGCCGTGTAGCCTTGCGGCGGCGCGGCAAGAAGGATTGTGGTTTGCAGAAAACTGGTGACGATCAGAATGTGTTTCAATGGCATGTTGATCTCAAGTGCGGATCGTTCGTTTCAAGAAGCGACTGGCGAGCCGGGTCGCATGAGCGCCCGGAGTTTCGACCTCCGGGTGCTTACGCAACCCGGCTCGCCAGTCCACAGTTTCACGCCAATAACTTCTCCACGACTTTTCCATGCACGTCGGTCAGCCGATAATCACGGCCCTGGAAGCGGTAGGTCAGTTTTTCGTGATTCAAACCGAGTAGGTGCAAAATCGTCGCCTGGAAATCGTGAACGTGAACGCGATCCTCGACGGCGTGATAGCCAAGCTCATCAGTGGCCCCGAGGCTCGGGCCCGGTTTGACGCCGCCGCCGGCCATCCACATCGTGAAGGCCATTTGGTTGTGATCGCGGCCGAGCCATTTCGAGCCGTTGCGGTCTTCATTCATCGGCGTCCGGCCAAACTCGCCGCCCCAGACGATCAGCGTCGAATCGAGCAAACCCAGCCTTTTCAGGTCCTTGATGAGGGCCGCGTTTGCCTGATCGGTTTCCTTGCAACGGGCCTCCAGACCGAAGCGAATGTCGTTCCCCATGCTGTCGCCGTGCTGGTCCCAGCCCCAGTGGTAAAGTTGCACGAAGCGCACACCGCTCTGCACCAGCCGGCGGGCGAGCAGGCAACTGTTCGCGTACGACCGCTGACCCGGCTGGGCCCCGTACATCTCCTGAATGTTCTTCGGTTCCTTGGTGATGTCCATCACATCGGGAACGCTGGTCTGCATCTTGTACGCCATCTCGAACTGCTGGATACGCGTGAGGATTTCCGGATCGCCGACCGAATCGAGATGCATCTTGTTCAGAGCGTTTAGCGTGTTGAGCGATTCCCGGCGCTGCGCGGGCGACATGCCGTCGGGATTATTGAGAAACAGAACCGGCTCCCCCTGCGACCGCATCTGCACGCCTTGATGGATGGTCGGCAAGAAGCCGCTGCCCCACAGGGACGATCCGCCGTCCGGCGCGTTCGGGCTGGAAACAAGCACCACAAAACTTGGCAAATCCTTGTTCTCGGTACCGAGCCCATAAGACGCCCAGCACCCCATCCCCGGCCGGCCGAGGCGCGGCGAACCCGTGTGCAGAAGCAATTGGGCCGGAGCGTGATTGAATTGATCGGTATACATCGAACGAACGACGCTGATGTCGTCCGCGACCGTCGCCAGATGCGGGAGCAAAGCCGACATTACCTGCCCGCTCTGGCCATGCTTGGCAAACGCATGCGGCGACCCGAGCAGCTTCGGCACCCCTTTAATGAAAGCGAACTGCTGTCCCTTGTAAAAGGACTCGGGACACGGCTGGCCACTCAGTTCGTTCAGCTTCGGCTTCTGATCGAACAGATCCAAGACGGAAGGCGCCCCCGCCATGTGCAGATAAATGACGCTCTTCGCCTTCGCGGCGAAATGCGGCTTCTTCGGCGCCAGCGGATTCTCAGCCGCCTGCTCGGCAAAGAGTTTCTCGTTCAATAGCGATGTCAGTGCCAACGAGCCGAGCCCGAGACTCGAATCGCGGAGAAAATGCCGGCGGGTGGTGGGGTGGAACATAAATCACATTATAGCGGGTCGGATATTAGTGTCGCGAACCCGAATTCGCCCGAATTCAGATTCGGGGCAAGGCAGGCGGGCGACGTTTTTTTTACTGGTGTGGACATTTTTGGACATTTTGGGACACCTGTCGAAAATTCCGACACCGCACGACCCACGACCGCTGACTTTTTCTAAAACCATGCCAAATCGTGCCATTTCGTGCCAATTATGAGAAATTCAGAGGTCAAGGTCGGTTGGATTGCTTCGAATCCGAAATTCGAAGAAAACTCGACCCGCCATTCGGGAACGTACTATCGATTTCGGGGAATGCAAGAGCCTCGCCGTATAGCTAGGGGCCGAAGCCCCTGGAATACTCTCCAGCCGGTTCTAACTCTGAAGGATCGCCGGATATTGACACGGAATGAAATCCGAAGCGAGAAAGCCTGTGCTCGGTCCTGCGAACGTGGTATGAAGCGAATTGGTTGAGGTTGTTCCCGCGCAGTTCGACCGCCAAGGTCAACTCCTATGACGAACTGGGACATGCCAATATTAGTCGGATCACTTATAGCGATCGCTGTATCGATCGTGTGGGATCGACCCACGATGGTCGGCCCCGTCATTTTCTCTTGGGTCGGCGCTGCGAGTGGCGGAGTCGTGTCGTTCGTCCGCCACTTCGACTGGTCCTCTGATCGAGTGCGCATTGAGTACATTGTCCCGTGGGCTTTATTCGGTGCGGCGTGCGGCTTGTGTTTCGGCTTCGCGGTTCGAGCCGTTTACCTACGCGACGGTGGCCGCTAGAGAGCTTCCGTCGAAACATTCGCTGGAGCATCCCTCCTCGGGGCCGTGGGTTTGATCATGGGCTGGATTCGCCACAGGTACGAAGACGATACATTGTCGAGTGCTTTCTGGCTTGCGGCAGCGGTTGCGGGAATCGGTGCCGGGTTGGCGCGATTGAATTGGTTCCTCCGTCAAAGGCGAATCACCCAATTGGGGCATCGCGTGTGAATGGCTTGGGAATCATCCAGGCACCGCGACCCGATTCGTCCGGTGACACGTAGCGTCGCTTTCAAACGATGGCTTGTGCACCAAAAGCAATGTTCGCTAGAATCACTCTCGGAGGTATCCCCGATGACTGAAGCTGTTTCGCAAATCTTGTCAGAGGTAAAGCGATTGTCCGGCGAAGAGCGGGCCGAGGTGGCCTATGAGGTTCTCTGTTCTCTTGGGCCGCCCGACAAGCAGCAAGTTGAACAGTGGGAAGCCGAATTGGCCCGCCGTGTTGAGGAGATTCAGTCCGGGCGCGCGGTTGGCCGACCGGCCGAAGAAGTGTTTGCCCGACTCCGCGGGCGGCGGTCATGAAGCCGGTCATCTTTTATTCGGAAGCCGAGGCGGAATTGGAAGAGGCCTCGGACTACTACGACATGCGTAGACTTGGCTTGGGCGCGGAATTCGAGACCGCAGTGGAGGAAGCGGTGAGTCGTGTGTCTCAGACTCCGCGGGCGTTCGCAGCGCATGGAGACCAGGGTTTACGGGAGTGCCTCGTTCGCCGCTTCCCATACACCGTGTATTTCTTCGAGCGTGACGCGGATATTTGGATCGCGGCCGTGGCACATCAGAGTCGAAAACCCGACTATTGGAGCAGTCGCGAGCCAGAATGATCGTTGAAGACGACTTGGCGGCAATTTGATACTCAATTCACTCCTTCGTGATCGTCTCATCCAAATTCAACAGCACATTCGCCACCACCGTCCACGCGGCCAACTCGGCTACATCCAATTCGATCTTCGGTTCGCCGAGCACCATCGCCAACTTCTTCGCCCCGTCCTGATCTTTGCGATATTGCTCGAGTGTGCGCTGAAACAATTCAACAATCGCTTTCGTCTCCACATCGGACGGCGCACGGCTTACACATAGCCGAAACCCAAACGCGGCTCGGGTTTGCTCGCTTCCCTTTTCCTCCGTTATCATCCGGCGGGCGAGGGCGTTGGCGCACTCGACGAACGACTTGTCGTTGAGCGTCGCCAGGGCCTGGAGCGGCGTGTTCGAACGCGGCCGGCGTTCGCAGGCGACTTCGCGGCTGGGGGCGTCGAATGCCATGAACGCGGCGTAGGGGGCCGTGCGCCGCCAGAACGTGTAAAGGCCCCGGCGGTACTGGTTACCGTTTTCGCTGGTGGTCCAGCGATCGCCGCTATAGGGATTGGCCCAGACGCCTTCGGGTTGGAAGGGGAAGACGCTCGGTCCATGGAGTTTGCGGTTAAGCAGGCCGCTGATCGCCAAGGCGTTGTCGCGGACAGACTCGGCATCGAGCCGAACGCGCGGGCCGCGGGCGTAAAGCCGATTGAAGAGATCGCGTTCCAGCATCGCCTTGGTCGAGCTCGACGATTGCCGATAGGTGGCCGAGGTAACGATCAACTTGTGCATCGCCTTCAGGCTCCACTTTCGTTCGACAAATTCGACGGCCAGAAAATCGAGCAACTCCGGATGACTCGGCAGTTCCCCCTGGATGCCGAAATCCTCGCTGGTTTCCACAATACCCCGACCGAAGTAACGGGCCCAAACGCGGTTCATCGTCACGCGGCCCACCAGCGGATTACGCGGCGAGACGAGCCAGCGGGCCAGATCGAGGCGATTGCCGTCGCGCCGGCCTTGCACGACCAGCGGGTGGAGTTTTCGCGGCGTGCCGGCATCGACTTTCTCCCCCGGATTGCGATGGTTACCGCGAATCTGGATAAATGTCTCTCGCGGTTCCGGAAGTTCTTGCATCACCATCGTGGTCGTTGGCTTGATGCCGCCCATCAACTTCTGAAGAGAGATGATGCTTTCATTCACCGGCCTGATGAGGGCCAAGCGCGTTAGCGGATTCGTACCGATGACTACCAGGGCTTGCCGAGTCATCTTGAATCGCGAGGCCGCCTTGCGATCTTCTTCCTCGGAACTCGGCACGGGAATTTCAGGATCGTTACTCCGGCCCTTGTCGGCCGAGTGGTTGTAGAACGCGTAGAGCCGATAGAACTCGCGCTGGGTGAACGGGTCGTACTTATGGTTATGGCACTGGCAGCAGGTGATGGTCGTGCCCATCCAGACGGCCATGGTCGTATTCACGCGATCGATCACGGCAGCAACGCGAAATTCCTCGTCGTCGGTGCCGCCTTCAGTGTTTACCATCGTGTTGCGGTTGAACCCGGTGGCGATCTTTTGCTCGGGGGTCGGATCTTTCAGCAAATCCCCAGCAATCTGCTCGATCGTGAATTCGTCGAACGGCAGGTCGCGGTTGAAGGCGTTGATGACCCAATCGCGATACGGCCAAATCGTCCGGCGATTGTCTTTCTCGTAACCGTTGGTGTCGGCATAGCGGGCCATGTCGAGCCACCAGCGGGCCTGATGCTCGCCGTAGTGAGGCGACTGCAACAATCGATCGACGGCCTTTTCGTAGGCGTCGGCACTGGTGTCTTTCAAAAAGAACTCGAGTTCTTCGCGCGTCGGCGGCAAACCGGTCAAGTCGAGCGAGGCCCGGCGGAACAGAATCGCCTTGTCGGCCTCAGGCGAAGCCGACATTCCCTCTTTCTCGAGACGTGCCAATACATAGGCATCGATCGGATTCTTGACCCACGAGGAATTCTTCAGTGCCGGGTTGTCGGGCCGTTCGGGTGCCACGTAGGCCCAGTGTTCCTCGTATTTCGCTCCCTGCTCGATCCAGGCTTTGATCTTGGCAATCTGCTCCGGCTTCAGATGTTCGCCTTTGGGAGGCATTCGCTCCTCGGCATCCGTGCTCACGATTCGTTTCAGAAGTTCGCTTTCTTCAGGCTTGTTCGGAACAATCGCCGGTTTCCCCGACGCCCGCTTCTTGGTCACGGCCTCGAACGATTGCAGATCGAGATCGGCCTTCTTGAGATCGGGGCCGTGGCATTTGAAGCAGTTATTCGACAGGATCGGCCGAATGTCCCGTTGATACCGGATCGGCTCCTCGGCCCGAACGTCGGCAACGGCAAATAGAAGAAATGAACCAAAGAGACACAGAGGCACAGAGAAATCGAGAAAAGGCCTTCTCTGTGTCTCAGTGTCTCTTTGGTTCATTTCTTGAGAGCCTCTAAACAAGATTCGCGGCATGGAACAAAACCCGTGCGGGTGGGAATGCGTGATGGTGGGCCTACCAATAGATTAACCGATGCCTGGAACCTTGACCATCGACAACTAGCCCCTCGGGAGATTCGACGAATGGCGGAGAGCGGAACAACAGATACTCGTCTCGATCTCGTCGCGGTCGCCCCGCACCCCGACGATCTCGAGATCACCTGCGGCGGCACGCTGGCGAAACTCGTCAAACTCGGCTATCGGGTCGGCATCATCGATTTGACCAGCGGCGAACCGACACCGCGGGGCTCCGAGGAGATTCGCCGCCGCGAGGCCGAGGAGGCCCGCCAAATTCTCGGCGTGCAGATCCGCATCAATCTCGGCCTGCCCAATCGCGTCCTGATGGATTCGCCCGAAGCCCGCTTTCGACTGGGAGCGGAACTTCGCCGTTTGCAGCCCCGAATACTACTGACCGCCGCCGGCCGGACCCCGGCGGCGTCGCCGGATCATCATCAAGGACATCTGCTGGCCGAGGCCTCCCGTTTCTATTCGCAGTTGACGAAATGGGACGATCGATTCGAGGGAACCGCCCCGTATCGGGTGCCACATCTTGTTTATGCGCCGTTCCCGTTTGATGCCGAGCAACGGATCTGGCAGGGATCGTTCGTGATCGACATCACCGACACGATCGAACAGAAAATGGCCGCTATTCGCTGTTACGCGTCGCAGTTCGACGAGGGACGATTCGACAAGGTTCGGCATTTCGTGACCGGTGCAAGCGCCTTTCAAGGTGCCCGCTGCGGCTTCATGCACGGAGAATTGTTCACCCTGCCCCACCCGATTGGCGGCGGCGATTTGATCTCCATCGTGCAAGGGGGCAAGGGGGTTCCCGCGCCGGTGCAGTTGCCGGGCCGAGATCATTTGCCGATGGGATGAGCGGTCGGCCTACGAGAAACGAGAAACGAGAAACCTGGCCTTAAACGTCCTCGTTCTCTTTAGTCCAGCGCGACGACGACCGGCGATTGTTACGACGAAACCAAAGCAGAATGCCGATTACCGTGGTTGCGATACCGCACCAGAGTAAGATGGGTTCCGAGATCCGCCAACCGAGTAACGCGAGCAATAGGCCCGCGCCCGTGAACCACGCGGCCACATTCTCGGCTATATTCACGTTTCGCACGCGCGGCTCCGGCGGGAAGCGAATGAGCGTTTTCCCTATCTCGAATGGTAGCCGATCCGGCCCGGAGTTCGAGGGGAACCGTGAGAACGGCACTTGAAAGGCGCTCTCCCGAGCCCGAAGCGCTAGCAAGGGAGAACGTTCTCCCTTGCTAGCGCTTCGGGCTCG
>JAIOQJ010000688.1 GCA_021413475.1 Planctomycetota bacterium
GTGGTCTGTCGCCACCGCCAACGACGCTTGAAGTATCCCTTATCCTTTTCGGAGACATTATGCCATCTCGCATTTCACGTCGCCGCTTCCTGGAATCCACAACCGCGGGAGCGGTTTCGCTCGGTGCCTTTTCGAGCCTTCCGGCCGAAGAGAAAAAGACCGCGCCGAGTGAACGCCTTCGCGTCGGGGTGATCGGCGTCGCAGGCAAGGGGGAGTCGAACTGGATGCCGATTGCCGCCGCAGGGGCCGAGATCGTGGCCGGTTGCGATGTCGATGAATCGCGAACCGCCAAGTTTCGCACGGCTTACCCCAAAGTCCCTTTCTTCGCCGACTTCCGCAAGTTGCTGGATGCCAAGGGGCTCGACGCCGTCGTCGTCTCCACGCCGGACCACATGCACGCGCTGCCGACGCTGATGGCCCTGCGGGCCGGTCTGCACGTCTATTGCGAGAAACCGCTGACGCACTCGGTTGCCGAGGCACGTCTAATTGCCGAGACCGCGAACAAGATGAAACGCGTCACGCAAATGGGGACGCAGATTCACGCGGGCACGAATTATCGACGGGTTGTGGAGCTCATTCAGAGCAACGCCATTGGCAAAGTGAGCGAGGTTCACGTCTGGGTGCCGACCACTTACAACGGAACGCAAAAGAAAGCCGACCAAGGCGAAGTTCCGAAGACTCTGAACTGGGACCTGTGGCTCGGCACGGCACTCGATCGGCCCTACCACAAGGATTATGTTCCGTTCTGGTGGCGGCGTTACTGGGCGTTCGGAGGCGGGGCGCTCAACGACATGGCGTGCCATTACATGGATCTGCCGTTCTGGGCCTTGAAGCTGCGGCACCCAACACACGTGAGTGCCGAAGGCACGCCGCCAACGGTGGAAACCGCCGCGGAGTGGATGACGGCCACCTACGACTTCCCCGGCGTGAAAGTGAAATGGTACGACGGTGGCAAAGTGCCGAAACCGATTGAGGACGGCACGGCCCCGAAATGGAGAGCGGGTATCTTGTTCGTTGGCGATAAAGGGATGCTCATTTCCGATTATTCTAAGTACCAACTGCTGCCCGAAAAACAGTTCGTGGGCTTCAAGCCGCCGGAACCATTCATTGCCGATTCGGTCGGCCACCATAAGGAATGGGTCGATGCCTGCAAGACCGGCAGCCCGACGACATGTAACTTCGATTACTCCGGTGCCCTGACGGAATGCGTCGAACTGGGCACCGTCGCCTATCGCAGCGGCAAGTCATTCGACTGGGACGCCGCCAAGCTGAAGCCGAGCGCGCCGGAGGCGGTGCCGTTCGTCAGCAAGGAGTATCGCAAGGGGTGGGAAGTGGCGTGAAGTAGGATATCGGAGTTGACTGCCATGCCCACGGTTTTCCGTGGGCATGTGCGGGCAATTTGGCTCAATAGTGAAATATCCAACGTGATTTTGAATGAGCCAGTGTAGGATGATTCTCATCGTTTTGGGATGATTCTCATTGAGGGTGGAGAGAGGTTGTGAGAATCATCACTCCGCTTTCATTACCACATCGGCATCCACTTCCTGCGCCTCCAGATACTCCGAAGGAATACAGCGGAACAGTTCTTCAACGCTCGTCTGCCCTTTGGCGACGGCGACCAGGGCCGCCTGTCGTAGGCCGATCATTCCTTCTTCGATCGCCTTGGCACGCAAGACTTGCGACGGTTGCTTTTTGACAATCATGCTTCGCAACGTCGGCGTCACGGGCAGCACCTCGTAAATGCCCATGCGGCCAATGTAGCCGTCGGGGCAGGTGCTGGCGCGCGGGTCTGGGCCGTAGATCTTGTCGCCTTCGCCCGGTCCCAGCAGCGAGCGCACGTCCTCGAACATTTCTCCAAAAAGCGAGGCATCGATCGGGATCCGTGTCTCAGGGCAGAGCTTGCGGACTAGCCGCTGCGAAATGATGCCGATTAGCGAAGTCGCAAGCAAGAACGGGGCGATGCCGTAGCCGAGCATGGTCTGCACCGCCGCCGTGGTGATCGCGGCATGCAGCGTGGCGAGGACCAGATGGCCGCTATTGGCGGCCCGCACCGCGATCATCGCGGTTTCCGCGTCGCGGATTTCGCCGATCATGATCACGTCCGGCGACTGGCGGAGCACGCTGCGAAGCAACTCCGCGAATCCGACGTCGATGGCCGGGTGAATCTGCGATTGCCGAATATTTGGCAAGGCGTATTCGATCGGGTCTTCGATGGTGTTGATCTTGCGCTGGCTGTTCGAAAGCTCCCGCAGGCATGCGTAAAGAGTCGTCGTTTTGCCCGAGCCGGTGGGGCCGCCGACCAGAATCAACCCGCTCGGCGCGGTGAGCATTTGCAGCACGAAATTGACGTCGCGCTGAAGCATGCCGAGTTGATTCACTGCAAGCAATTGGCTGTTTCGGTCGAGAACGCGCAGGGCCATGTCCTCGCCGTAAAGCGTGGGCATGGTGTTGACGCGCAGGTCAATCGGGCGGCCATTCGGCATCTCGAACGGCCAGCGGCCGTCCTGTGGACGGCGTTTCTCGGCCACGTCAAGATTCGACTGGGTTTTGATATACGCAAGGCAACGTTTGCCGAACTCGGCGGAAAAGGCCGTCATCGGTTGAAGCAATCCCAGCCGCCGAATGCTAATTCGAAGCTCGCCTTCTTCCGTGGCGAAGAAGAGGTCGCTGGCATTTAAGGCCACTGCGCGAACGACAACCTCCTCAACCGCCTGCGGCGGGGTGGTCTCGGCGATGCCGAGCAGTATCGGCTCTTCGGAAGCATCTTGACTCATGAGCGATGTTTATGGCTTCGCCGGCTGAGGGGATAGCAATTGGCACGCATGGGCGTAGTCGATCTCACACTCGATAATTTTCTCGAGATGGACCAGCTTGAGAACTTGGGAAATGAGCGGGGGGATCGTGTGAAGGACGAGTCGCCCTTTATTCTGTGCGAATCGCTTGAAACTTGTGATCAACCAGCCGATGCCCGACGAATCAATCATCGTCGTTTTTTCCAGGTTCAACAAAACCGTTTTCGCATATGCATTTTCGCCGAGCAAGGTCTCGAACGGATTGGCTACGGCTTCATAAAGGCCGGAAATTTCGCCTTTGACGCCGATGTGAGCATGGTTGTCCGCGATCGAGATGATGCTGAGCTGCATTTGACCAATCCGGGTGGTTTCGTGATGCGAGTAGTGTTAAATCTATGAATTCAAAAGGCATCCGGTCAAGTTATCGTCGATCCGATGGCTCACTTGCTCTCCGCCTGCCCCAGCTTCTTGGCGAGTTTGAGTTTGCTGTGATGGCCGACGACGACGAGGATATGGCCAGCTTCCAAAACGACCTCGCCTTGAGGGTTGTAGATTAGATTGCCGCTCAAGTGCTTGATCGTCAGTACCACGATTCCGAAATCTTCGTGAAGGCGACTCTCCAGGAGCCTCTTGCCACAAA
>JAIOQJ010000689.1 GCA_021413475.1 Planctomycetota bacterium
CCACCGCCTTGGGCGAGCCGGCTCGCCAAGGCATTCTTAAATGCCATCTTCATGGCCCAACCCTCTCGACCTCCGAAACCTTCCGCCGAGGGCTTCACCCGCTGGCCCTGGTGGCGGCGTTGGTTTGGGCTCCGGTCCGAACGGGCCGCTGCCCGCTTTCTTCGCCGGCTCGGCTATCGCATCCTGGGCCGTAATCTCGCCGATCAACGCGGCGAGATCGATATCCTCGCCCTGGGCCTCGATCGAAAATCCCTTGTCATCATCGAAGTCCGCTCAACCGAATCCACTGACCTGGATCGCGTGGCCCTCTCGGTGAACGCCGCCAAACAACGTAAACTTACCAACGCGACCTTGCGGTTCCTCCATCGCCGGCGGCTGACCGACGTCCCGGTCCGCTTCGACATACTTGTGATCAGTTGGCCGAGCACGCAGCGCGAGCCAACCATTCGCCATTTCCCGAACGCCTTCGAGGCGACCGGGCGCTTCCAGATGCATTCCTGAATTTTGCCTCGGAGATCGTCTCGTGAAATCCGTCGATGAACAAATTGAACTGATCCGCCGCGGCACCGAGCAAATCGAACCGTTCGGCGATTTGCGGAAAAAACTCGAGAAGAGCTCGGTGACCGGCAAGCCGTTGCGGGTGAAGTACGGCATCGATCCCACTGGGATCGACGTTCACCTCGGCCACACAGTGCCGTTGCGAAAACTCCGTCTGTTCCAGGAACTCGGCCATCAGGCGGTGCTGATCCTCGGCAACTACACGGCTCTGGTCGGCGACCCCAGCGGCCGCGACCAAACCCGTGCCCGCCTCACGCCCGAGCAAGTCGAGGCCAACGCCCGCGATTATTTGATCCAGGTGAGCAAGGTCATCGACATCACCAAGACCGAAGTCCGCCGCAATGGCGACTGGTTCAGCCGCTTTGCGTTTCTCGATGTGCTCGCTCTCACCAGCAAGATCACGGTTCAACGGATGCTTGAGCGGGACGATTTCTCGAAACGTTTCAACACCCGTCCCGAATCGGTCCCCATCTATCTTCACGAGTGTCTCTACCCGCTGATGCAAGGGCACGACAGCGTCGAAATCAAGGCCGACATCGAACTCGGCGGCAGCGAACAACTCTTCAACTTGATGATGGGCCGCCGCCTTCAGGAGGCCGACGGCCAGGAACCGCAGATCTGCTTGACGCTGCCGATTCTGCGAGGCCTCGACGGTGTTCGCCGCATGGGCAAGAGCCTCGGCAACTACGTCGGCGTCGGCGAGCAAGCCAAGGCCCAGTTCTTCAAGATCATGCAGATCCCCGACGATCTGATGAAGGAGTGGTACGAACTGCTAACCGACGTCCCCGCCGCCGAGATTGCATCGCTCATCGATAACGCGAAAACGCACCCCAAGGCAGCCAAGCAACGACTCGGCCTCGAAATCGTCACCTACTACCACGGCGGCGACGCCGCCCTGCAAGCAAGGGCCGACTGGGAAAAAGAAGTCCGCGAGAAACAAGACCCCGACGACATGCCCGAAGCCAGCGTCAGCCGCGCCGCGGTGATGTTGCCCTCCGGCAAAGCCGGCATCGTGAAGCTGCTCGTCGCCGCTGGTTTAGCGAAAAGCAACGGCGACGCCCGGCAGAAAGTCACCGAAGGGGCCGTGAACATCGGCCCCGAGAAGACCAAAGTCGCCGACCCCAAGGCGGAGATCGAGTTGAATGATGGATTGGTGTTGCGGCTGGGGAAGAATCTAAGGCGGGTGCGGGTTGTGGATTGAATTACCCGGGCTCATTGGGAATAGCATTTCAGACCGCCAGGTCCCGACCAGATTGGCGTATCCCCAATGCTATTCCGAGTAGTCGATGCAAATTTGCGGGCCGCCCTCGCGGCCAAGAATCTGAAGCTCCCATAAGAGTTTAGACGCCGAGATTGATCGTCTGCGGCGTCAGCAGGCACGCTCGGATAACGCATCATCATTTGTTTCACGGCATTCGCAGACGCGTGCCGCCAGGGAGCATCTTCGCGGGATTCACCTGGGGATTCAGTTCCCAGATTCGCTTCCACGATTCTTCACTGCCGAGTTGCTTGCGGGCGATGTCCGCTAGCATCTCGCCGTTGTCGGCAACGGTGTACACCGCTTGGTTCTGCGGTGCGGCTTCCACGGCCGGCGGGGCCGAGAAGTTCACGGCACGGGTGCCGGTCGTGGCGATATCGGCGGTGTACTTCTTTTCCAGCAGCCAAATCGGCGGGATCCGCACGTAGTCGGCCTGACCGGGATGGTCGCGGTTGTACCGCTGCAACGCGATCGCGTAGGCGTCGCTGTTGTAGTACGTCTTGCTGATCGCCTTGTAGGTCTCGTTCGGCTTGATCGAGTGCAGGTCTTCGTCGTACTCCGTGTCCTTGCGAACTTCGGTCTTTGGTGCCGGCACGCCGATCACGGGATCTTCCTTCTTCGGCGCGAACTCGATCGCCGGTTCAAGCCGGATCGGTGGTGCTTCAACCATGGGCGGAGCTTCTTTCTTCACCATCGGCGGATCAACCACTAGCGGCGGGGCTTCTTTCTTCACCATCGGCGGATCAACCACCAGCGGCGGGGCTTCTTTCTTCACCATCGGCGGATCAACCACCAGTGGCGGGGCTTCTTTCTTCACCATCGGCGGATCAATAGCAGGTGGCGGCTCCACGGCCGGCGGTTCGCCAACTCCGATGCGAATCACCGGGTTCTTGACCTCCGGTTTCAGTGGATCGATAACCGGCGGCTTCACTTCGGACTCGGGTGGCTTGAACTCGATGGTCGGCGGCTTGATCTCAATCGCCGGCAGCTTCACTTCGGGTACCGGCGGCTTGATTTCGATGACCGGCGGCAAGTCGATTGGATCAGGAACCGGCTTCGGTGCTTCGTCCTTGATATTCGCTTGTTTCTTGGGCGCGGAGAAATCGTCCTTCAGTCGCGGCGGTGGCGGCGGAGCGAGATCGTCGGCTGGTTGAAACGTGACGGGCGGCAACTCTTTCTTGATCGGTTCCGACGGGATCACCAGCGATTCCGCCGGCGGCACGATCACCGTCGTTCCCGTTTTCATCGGGTCCATTGGCAATACGATGACCGGCACCTCGGGTTCCGGGATCTTTGGAATCTCAGCGCCAACCGGCTGAATCGGCGGCAACTGAATGTCTTGGATCGTGGTGTGATCCACGATCGGCAAGCGGTCCGGTTGCAGGGTCAGCGTCTTTGGTGACTGCCAGCGTTCCGGCGTTTTCGGTTCCACCACGGCCACTTCTTCTTGCTTCGCTTCGGGCCCTTTGTGAAAGTAGGATTTCACGCCCATCACGCCGCCCGCGAGGGCCAGGAACGAACCGGCCACGACCAAGCCTAGCTTCGTTTCGCGGCTGAGTGCGAATTTCTTCCGAGTCGAGGAAGTGGCAGTGGGCGTCGGTACAGGTGCGGGTGCGGGCGTCGGCAACGCTGGGGGCGTGTTCGCGGGTGTTGTGCTAACCGCCGGCTTTTTGTCCTGGTCCATGATCTGCGATCCTCCTTGCCGCTCGAAACTTCGCACTCCGTGAACGCGGATTCGACCGCGTCTCGTCTTCGCCCGCCATCACGGGTTTTTTCGTCAACGGTTCCCAGATCTCGCGATCCAGAAACGCCCGCTTCACCAGCCGATCCTCGAGCGAGTGGAAGCTGATAAGGCCGGCCCGCCCACCGGGTTTGAGCACCCGAGGCAATTCCGCAAGTAATCGTTCAAGTGATCCGAGTTCATCGTTCACCGCGATTCGCAGGCCTTGAAAGACCCGCGTCGCGGGATCGAGACGATGATTCGGATCACGTGGCACGCAACGGCGGACGATATCCGCCAGTTCGGCCGTGGTATGCAGCGGCTTGGTCCGCCGTGTTTCGACAATCCGCTTGGCCACCCGCCGGGAGTGGCGTTCCTCGCCATATCTCCAAAACAGGTCGGCCAGATCGCGCTCACCCAGTCGATTCAGCAAGTCCGCGGCCGTGGCACCGGTTCGTGGGTCGAGCCGCATGTCGAGCGGGCCGTCTTGCTGGAAACTCAGGCCCCGCTCCGCTTGATCCAGTTGATCCGAGCAAATGCCAAGGTCGGCGAGCAGGCCGTCGATTTTCTTGATGCCCGCCAGATCGAGTGCGGCCGTCAACTGGTCGAAGTTGGCATGCACGAACGTGATCGGTAAACCTTCGAGCCGGGACTTCGCCAGTTCCAGCATGGCCGGGTCTTGATCGAGCGCGATCAGCCGGCCCGTGGGCCCTAGCCGCTCAGCAATCAACCGGGCATGTCCGCCAACTCCCGTTGTGGTATCGACCCAGACCTCGCCGTTTGCCGGGGCCAACAAGTTTAGCACCTCGACCGGCAACACCGAAACGTGTTTCGGCGGCTGGGGGGTCATAAGCGAAGATTGAGAGATGGTCAAGAGAGGTTAGCACCTAAGTGTACGTGCGCACGTTTAGCCGCTCCTCGCAGGGTTTCCGGAGAGGAGCGCGGAGGAGGTCACTTCTTCGGTTCGGTTTTCGGTTCAACCTTTGGCACGGTCTTGATCCGGAACACCGCCAGCCGCGCGGCTTCGCGGATTTGAAGGACCGGATCGCTCGTCGCCTCGGTGAGGATCTCCAGAGCTTCCTTGGCAGCCGGCCCGAGGGCACCGAGTTCTTGCACGAGTGCCAGCCGCACTTCGCCGTCGGTTTCTTTGGGCAGCAATTCCGCGTACTCTTTCACGAAAGCCCGAAAGTTGCTCCCGAGGGCGGAAGGAATCGAGCGTGCCAGGTGCATGCGGACGTAGCGATCTTTGTCCGTACGCATGATGTCGAGAAGTTCTTTCATCACGCTGCCGATATCACCCATCTTGGCGATCGCGAGGGCGATCTGGCGGCGGACTTCCTCGGACTTATCTTCCTTGAGCCCCTTGAGGAATGAGGGGATCACATACTTGGCGGAGGTGCCGCCGATCATTCCCAGCGACCGGGCCGCTTCGCGGCGGACATCAACGGATGTATCGTTCTCCAGTACCTGGTTCAGATCGGGAGCCATGAAGGCGGCATCGGGCCCAATTCGGCCGTACGCGAACACGGCGGAATAGCGGACGTTGCTATCCATATCCTTAAGCAACGGAAGAAGCGGATTGACGGCCGCCTTTGCATCGGGCCCAATTTTGCCAAGTGCCTCGGCCGCGGCGGCTCGGACGCCCGGTTCGGTGTCCTTCAATGCGGCGATCAACGGCATCAGAGCCGGCTTGGCCAGGTCGCCTAGCTGGCTAATCAAACGGGCCACAGCCGCCCGCACGGTTCCCGACTTGTCGTCTTTGATCACATCGGCGAACACCGGCAGCGAGTCACGCAAGTCGTTCTTTTCCACCCGGCCGAGGATCCCGACGATCGAAATGCGAACCGCTTCATCCGCATCGGTGGAAAGCGATCGGGTCAGCACCGGCAAAATATCTTTCTGGCCGGGGCCGAAGATCCCCAGCGCGATCACGGCTGCTTTGCGCATCCGCGGCTTCTCGTCCTTTTGCAGGATGGTCAGCCATTCGGATTTGGTCTTATCGAGGACTTTGCCATCTTCCTGCGACTGAACGGGACTGCAGAAGGCCAGGAAGAAAGCGGGCAGCGACAAGACAACGAGCGTGCGCATGAAGAAAGTCATCAGCATGGCCCCGGTGAAATAGACGGAGAACATTCAGCCTCTCGCATCATAAGACGGAAGATGGGGGGAGGTCAAACTCATTCGGGGGAAGATGTGAGGCGCGAGTGCCGTCCGAGACGCAGATTTTTTGTTTGTGGACGTTTTGGGACATTTTGGGACACCTGTCGAAAAATCAGACATACGTTCTGGTTGCGTGCGAGTCTCGCTTGGCCGATTTTTTTTATTCGTACCCAAAGCGCTACATTTTGTGACATTTTTCAATCTGGGCAAAGTCAAGGTTGGTTGTTTGGCATTGGGTTTTGCTTCTAACAAACGGCGCAACCAATTTCGAGAGTATGATCGATTTGGCGAATGTCAAATGGTCGGCGTTGATCGGGGATTCCTTGTTCGTATTGACCCGCTTTAGCGGGTCGGAGTGCCCAGACCCGCTAAAGCGGGTCAATACGAACGGTTGCTAACTCCGTTGCCCCGGGAGAGTAAACCGGAATGTCGAGCCGACGCCGAGTTTGCTCTCCACGGTCACGTGCCCGTCGTGGGCCTCGACGAAGGTCTTGACGATGGCGAGGCCAAGGCCCAACCCTCCCTGTTTTTCGGAGTCCGTTTCGTGCTTGTCGAAAATGAGATGGCAGCGGTCTTCGGGGATCCCCTCGCCATTGTCGCGAACGAAACACTCGACGATGCCGTCCGCGCCCGCCGCGGTCGCGCCGATGACGACCTCTCCGCGCGGCGTGTAGGAGATCGCGTTGGCGATCAAGTTCTGGAATACCCGGCGCAGCAAGCTGGCATCGGCGAAGACGACGAAATCTTCGGGAATCTCATTGACCAGCCGCGTCGAGTCGGTCCCGGCGACCGGGTGGAGATCATGAACGAGGGCCTCGACCAACGGCCACAGATCGAAGCGCCGCCGCTCCAACTTGACGCCGGTCTCGGTTTCCAGATTCGTGTTTTCTTCGAGTATCTTGTCGATCAAATCCTGAAGGTGTTTCACGTTGCGGTTCAGGGTTGCTAGCTTCTTCGTGGCGTCCGGCGATTCGACATGGTCCCGCAACAAGATCAATTCGAGCACCCGCGAGGAAAGTGAAATGGCACTCAGCGGCGTGCGCAGGTCGTGAGCCACGAACGCCAAGTACTCTTCCCGGCGGTGCTGGACTTCGAGCGCCTTTCGAGTGGCAAACGACGCCACGGCCGAGCCGATCGCCCCATCCAGCACGCGGTTGAGGATGTGGAATGGTTCCCCCTGCATGCTCAAGCCATTGCGTTCCGCGAGGTCGTGGATGCTGCCGCGCAGGATGTTGTACTCGGCAACGAGTTCCTCGATATCGTAGTCGTCTTTGACCCGTTGCTTTCCGTGCGCGGTGGGGCTGCCGCCCGCGAGCGTATGAACAATAGGCTTGTTCGATCCCGTTCGAAACGTATTCGCTAGTTCCTGCAAGAAATAAGGAATATGGTCGTCGAGCGTGGGCGTGTCGAGATTCCGCGCCGAGGGCAGTACCCGAACCTGAGCCCGCCAGCGAGCGAGGATGTCGTGCAGATTGCTTTCGATCAGCGTTGCGAGTTCACAAAGAATTTCGATGGTCTCTCCTCTTCACGTCCGCGGGACGCAATTCTCCGCCGCCGAACCGATTTATTGAGGCGTGCGGCGTGCGAGAGCGTTGCGTGCTTTCATTCTACGGATCGGTGATGGTTTTGCTGGTTATCGAAGAGGGGCGCGGAGATGTTGGGCGGTATGGAGAAGGTTGGCGAGCCGGGTTGCATAAACTCCTATAGGAGTGCCTGAATCGCTATTCGGACAAGCGATGCGGGCTGTCATTCAGTACCAGCCATTTTCGCTTCTCGGCAGTCACTCCGGCGCTCGGTGATCTCGATTCCCACGGCCGTTGCATGACGAGAACTGTCAACCGCGCCTTTAGCCACGGTAGGGAAGAAATATCGCGACCTGATCTCTGATTTCTTCCTCCGGCATATACTCCGCCAGGAGCAGTATATCGGCGATGGTCGATCCGATGGACTGGTTATTGGTCGTGACGATAAGGCCGGGTACGGTGTCTCCTGCCGTGACACGCTGGTACGCGAAATCGACCATTGTGTTCCGGTCGTTCGTAATCAGCACACGGTTTTCCGAGGCACACCACACCAGAACTTGTGGATCGGGCTTGCCTTCGGGCAAGGCGTCCTGAGAACGCACCAAATCAATATCAGGTAGGCGGCGGCGCAGACCACGGACGATATCGCCGTGTACGTCGGCGTCACTCGCCAGTCGGAACGTTGGCTTTGTCCCAGACGGCTCGGCGTGCAAGCAACTCGTCGCGCGAGACACGCGGTCGTTCGGCCTCGATCTTCGCGCGGAGGGACTCGGCTTCCTCCGCACGTCGCTTTAGGTAGGCCCGTACTTCATCGCTGTGCCGGAGGTAATAGGCAATGACGGCTTGGACATCGGCCAGTGCCAACGTGTCGTAGGCGCGGACCATGTCTTCCGGTGTCATGCCGTTTTCTTATTGTTCGACGACCAGATCAAGGGTGACGCGGCCTTTGCCGACACGTACGATGCCCCCGTCGTCCACCCGTAACGGGGAAGCGTCGGCGTGAAGTGATAGTTCATTTTCAAGGCGTCTCATCGCTCACCTCGGATCCAATACTGGGGTGAGTTTACTCTACATCCATCCGATGCGTCGGTCGAGCGATCAAAGAAGGGGTACTCTTTTCGACCAGCCATTTTCGCTTGCCGTGGACATGATCAAAATCGAGAATCACCGAATCCGCAACGTTTTGCAGGTCTCTTCGTATGTCGATTCCAGTTCCAACGAGACGGCGAACGATTCCCGCAACCAGATCGGTAGCGTCGGGAGCGGTTGGCCGATGGCGAGGGGGTGGTACCAGTTATCCATCATCTTGACACGGTTCTCATAGCGGGTGCGGAGGGTCACGGCATACATCGGCGGCGGACGATCGCCGAGGGCGGGGTCGACGCCTTGCACCATGTGCATCAACTCCGCATACAGGTTGAAGTTCATCGTGCTCACGATATCAACGATCGTGACGCAGATGCCTTTGTTCAGCAGCGACGCGACCTTGGAAACAAAAGATTCGCGATGATCGGCTTGATCTTTGTTCGAGGGGCTGACGATTTCAATGGCCAGCCAGAGCTTGCTATTGGCGGCTGTGACGACCGCGAGATCAGG
>JAIOQJ010000690.1 GCA_021413475.1 Planctomycetota bacterium
AAGCCCGTTACCTTCACCTGTTCTTCTTCCGTGTAGTTGTAACTGCTCTCGAACCCGGCCCCCCATTCAAGGACCGCCACGATGAAGCCGTAACGAGCTGGGAGATCGCCAAATTTCTTGAGCGTGTCGCTCGGCCTTTCACCCCCCTGCCCCAGAATAATCAGCAACGGATACGACCGACCGTGCTGATACTCGGGCGGCAATTGAAGTAGGTAACTGACGCCGACCGTGGTGCTTGGCAAAGGACCAGAATTTCGCGTCACCGGACCAGTCGGAATCTCTTTCTCCGCTTCCGGCGGCGGCAGCAGCGAGATTAGTTTCTCGAGTTCGTCGAACGGGAGCGTGTCCTTGTCCTTCTGATATTCCGTGAACATGTCGCGGCGTTTGGCCGAGTTCGATTCGCGAAGATACTTCAGCGCGACCTCGCGGGCCTTGAGCCGACTACGCGCGACATCGACTTTCGTTTCGGTCGAAGTGTTCCCCATCAACCAGCCGCAGATAGCCGCGGAAAGCAACTGTTCGGGCGTGTGGATCGGCTTCTTCTGAGCCTTCAGCGCCACCTCCGCCTGCTCGGCCAGGGTTAAAAAGAGATCGAGCCGCGACGTCGTGTCGAGATGAAGTTCCGCGGAAATGAAGTCGGCCGCATCGGTCAAGTCCTTGAATGACGGGCCTGCTTGCTTCGAAAGCTCGCCCAAATGGCGTTTCGCATCATTGAACTTGGCGGACGTGGCCTCGTACTCTGCCTTGAAGCCGGCGACCTTGACCGTGAATTTCGCCGGAACCTGCTCCTTCGGCAACCGCTTGAGGGTCGATTGAGCAAATCCATGCCGGCCGCCGGCCCGGGCTCGCTCGATTTCGACCATGCTTTGTTCGAGGCGCACTTCCTTGATGTCGTCGCGTAATTCTTCCGCTCGCTTTGACTCGGCCGGTAAATCCTTGATGAGCCGATCGACTTCTTCCTCGGCCTCGTTCAGCCATTCCGCCTGGATGAGAAAGCGAATGAGTTTGGCACGTTTGCCAACGTCCGCTTTGCCGTCTTTTTCGATGAAATCCGGATGAGTCGAAAGAAGTCGGCGGACAAGTTCCGGCCCGAGTTCGCGCGTCAGATAGTACGATGCCCAAACATGGGTGAACGAATTGAAGCGTGCATACTGGGGGGTCAGAATATCGATCTGCTGGTCGATCTTGTAGAAATCACGAGGGTTCAGTTTGCTTCGAAATACTTGCTTCCGTTGCCACCTGGCGTCGAACTCGGTTTGCGATTCCAGTGTGATGAGCGCGGGCTCTTTCGACGTGGTGATCGGGATGAATGGCCGCTTCAAATGCACAAAATCGGCAAACTTGTTGAAATCGCTGATCTCGCCCACACGTTTGGAATTGGCACTAAAAACGGTCCAGCGCGGGCCGTCGTCCACGGTGCTCAAACCGTTTAGTTTCTTGGTGATGATCGATTCGCCCGAGAGCTTGTCGGTGATGATCGTCTGCTCCGTGCCGACTTTGCCGTGGATTGAATAACCATCCTTGAGGATGATGACATCACTCCGACCCGGCAAGGCAGCGATCCCGAGAGCAAAGCCCGCGAGCAAGAGCAACCGCAACCATCTAATGGAAAAGCGACGGCCTGGCGGAACGCGTGATTGAGACATGAGGCACTTCCCGAAGTGAGGCGGGAGACGGGGCACCATCCATCTCGCCGCGAGCGGTATCGCTTCTTCCCCAATCCGAATGCGATGCTTCCCATTCTCCCTGATTGACG
Organism: Planctomycetota bacterium; assembly: GCA_021413475.1. Classification (GTDB taxonomy): domain Bacteria; phylum Planctomycetota; class Planctomycetia; order Gemmatales; family Gemmataceae; genus JAIOQJ01. Next base: position 1,757 of record JAIOQJ010000690.1, read on the forward strand.
CGATTCGTCAAGCGAACAGTTGAATGGTTTCGAACGATTCGGGAGAATAGATGTGGAATCATCCTGACCGTCGCGTGTGAATTTTCCATCCATCGCGGGGAAGCGAGAGTACCATGCCGATCCGTTTTCGTTGTGTCTATTGCGAAAAGCTGCTGGGCATCGCGCGGCGTAAGGCGGGATCCCTCGTCAATTGCCCCCAGTGCGGGGAGAAATTGATCGTGCCGACGCCCGACCCATCGGCGATGGTGGAAAAAGAAGACGAGAAGGAAGAGGATGCTCTCGCCGCTGCCGGGCCGAGACTTTTCGAACGCAGCGACTTCGACGCGATGTTGCAAGGTGAACCGACATTTCGGGCGATCGAGGAAAAGCCGCCCGACATGCCCGCACCACGAGAGAAGGCCGTCCGGGAACCCGTCGCGGCTCCCAAGCTAACGCCGATCGAGCGACCGGTTGCGCCCCCTGCTCCCGCCCCAGCACCCGACTTCGACGTCGTCGCTCCGGAAGGTTTTTTCGTCACACCGTCGAAAGCGACCTGGCTAAGCGTGATCGCCGTGGTTTGCTTGGCGGTCGCGTTCGCCGCGGGGTTGTTTATTGGGCGAATGCTGAAGAGTTAACCCGACACGCTAGCGAGGGAGGGCCGCATCCCTCGCTAGCGTGTCGGGTTAACGACGCGAATCTTGTGGCTATTCGTATCCCCAATATAGATGGCCCCATCGGGCCCTACCACGACACCATGCGGCCGGCCCATCGTGGCTTTGGTCGCGGGGCCGTCGTCGCCGGTGTTGCCGGCCTTGCCTGAACCAGCGACCGTGCTAATTTTCCCGCTCTTGGCATCAATGCGTCGAATCGCCTGATTCTCGGTATCGACGATGAAAATGTTCCCCGCTTTGTCGATGTCGATCTCCTTGGGGCCGTTGAACGTCGCGGTAAGAGCCGAGCCGCCGTCGCCCGTGTAACCCTTCATGCCGGTGCCGGCCACACGTTCGATTTTGCCGCTCTTGAAATCGACCTTGCGGATGGCGTTGCCGTTTCGCTCGCAAATGTAAAGATTGCTGTCAGGTCCCACGGCAACCGCCCGCGGCCCGGACAACGTCGCTTCGGCGAACGCGCCGCCGTCGCCAGTCTGCCCGCTCTTGCCGGTGCCGCATAAGGTGGTCATTTTTCCGGAAGTCAAATCGAGCACACGGACCTTGTGATCGGCCACGTCGGCGATGTAAAGCTTTCCCTTGCCATCGAGACAGAGGCCGTTCGGTTCCTTGAACGTCATCTCCTTCCCCTGACCGCTATCGGGACCCGATGCCGACTTGCCGGTGCCCGCGATGGTTTCGATCTTGCCATCCTTGTTGACGCGACGAATGCAGTAATTCAGCCGATCGACGATGTATAAATTCCCCTCGCGGTCGAGTTCCAGACCGTACGGTTCGTTCATGGTCGCCTGCGTGGCCGGTTCGCCGTCGCCCGTGTAGCCTTTTTTGCCGCTGCCGGCCACGGTGGTGATGGTGCCGTCTTTCGTGACTTTGCGAATGCAATGGTTGAACGTGTCGGAGAAGTAGAGGTTCCCCTCGGTATCGAGAGCCACATCGAACGGTTGGTTCAGCTTGGCCTTTACTGCCAGGCCTTTGTCGCCGCCGTAGGCTTGTTCGCCAGTGCCGGCGAAGGTTTT
>JAIOQJ010000691.1 GCA_021413475.1 Planctomycetota bacterium
TCGATATGGACATTCCAGAGCCGATCTTTCCACTTCAGAATCTGTTCGCCGATCGGCAGTTCGCCCATGCACTGCAAGTGTCCGATATCGAGCGTTAGACCGAAGCGATGGTGATCGACCCGCGCGGCCAGTTCCGCGTATTTCGGCATCGTGTCGATAAACATGCCCGGCTCCGGCTCGAAGGCGAGGCGGACATTTTCCTTGTCGGCGAGGGCGCAGAGCTTTTTACACCCGTCAACGAGCCGATCCATCAGCACCGTGGGCGGAGCATCGTCGCTCGGTGCCCCGGACCAGAAGCTGACGACCTCGGAACCCAGTATTCCCGCCAGCCGGACGGCGAAGACCAGCAGTGTGAAACGTAGTTCGCGTTCTTCTTCGCTGGGGGAAATCAACGTTGGCTGATGCTTCCGCCAGGGGTCGAGGAGATAGCGGGCTCCGGTCTCGATGACCGTGTGCTCGATGCCGTGATTTTCGAGAAAGGTGTTCATTCGCCAGACCCGTTCGTCGAGGCCTTCCTCGTGGAACGGGTTAAGCAAATGATGATCGATCGTGATGGCGACCCCATCGTAGCCAAGTTCACGAATGATCGTGATGGCATCCTTGGGGGAGTGATGGGTAAAACCGTTGGTGTTGTAACCGAAGTACATAGCCCGTCATCCTCAGGGAACTGCTTCCAGATATTCGATCTCAGCAATATGTTGCCGAAGTTCATGTTCGATGCCGTTGATGAGCGTCCAAATCGTCGCCGGGCAACCGGCACAGGCACCATTCAATCGCAATCGGACAACACCATCCGTCACATCTAGAACTTCGATGACCGATCCATCGAGTTCGAGCGCGGGAGCAACCTCGGACCGTAACACTTGTTCGACACGCTCTCTAAGGTCGGTGGCCATGTTGGCCCTCTTCAAACATATTTTTCCGCGAGCCGGCACGCGAGCGACCGGCTCGCCTGTTAACGCGTTCATACACTTAATACCCGGTCACGTCCCGCGATATCCCAAGTCGTCGTCACTTCACCATTCTCAACCACATAGGCCCGCTGATGCATCGCGCACGTCGGGCAGATGTGCGCCGGGATGGCGAAAACAACATCACCCGGCGCGAACTTGTCAGCCTGGGGAGTTTCGACTACCAGGTGCTCTTCGTTCTGCAAAATGGCTGTGTACTCTGGGACATCGAGCAGAATTACACGCTTGCCGGCCGGGGGATCGCTGGCGACGGCCTTGTAACCCAGATCGAAGGTGATCCGTGTTGACGACGGTCGCGAGATCACCCGCGTCACCAACACGGCAGCGGGAACCAGACCTTTCAAGTCAGTGAACTTCGAACCGTAGCCGTGATCGAAGAGCACGAACGTGCCGGGCGAACATTCCAGGCCGGGGAAATCCTTCTTCGCCCAAATGGTGAATGTCGGCGTGCCACCGCAGACCAGTCGCGGCACGGGAATCCCCTTGGCTTCCAGTTTTTTCCGCATCTCAAGGACGGGGATCAGCAAGGCATCGACGGCCGCTTGCCGCTCTTCAATCGGTTCCTGATGATTGTGGCCATCGTAGACGTGGAAGCCATCGGGCCGGGTGCCAGGTGTTTTGGCGATTTGTTCATAAAGCGAGATGGCTGCCGGGCCGCAGGGGATGCCGGTGCGATGCTGGCCGACGTCGAGATCGATCAACACATCGAGCGTCAGGGCACTATCGGTCATGGCTTTGCCAAGGGCTGTGAGTGCGGCCGGATAATCGACGAGCGCGGAGAAACGTGTCTGCGGATATTTCTTCATCAAGAGTGCCAGCCGCCGGCAATTCGGCCCGACGATCGGATAGGCGATCAGCACATCCACGGCCCCGGCCTGAGCGAGCATCTCCGCCTCGGCGAGCGTGGCACACTTGTGCTTGGTGATGCCGGCCGCGATTTCGAGCTTGGCGATTTCGCGTGTCTTGTGGGTCTTGACGTGCGGCCGCAACTTCGCCGTTGAGCCGGCGATCCGGATGATTTCCGCGATATTGTTGCGGATCAGGTCTTTGAAGAAGACCAGGGCGGGACTGAAGACGGTGTCAATGTTGCGGATGGTGTATGCGGGGTTCATGGGTTCCTTCCGGGGAGGTTGCTCTCGGCGGTCGGCGAAGCTCGATTTAATATACGCACTTTTTCCCCGATTCGCACCTTCCTACTTGCACCGTTCGGTTGCGGCGTTACGATCTAATGATTGTCGAGCGGGGTTGCGTAAGCGCCCCGTGTTTTCCGCCGACATTCACGGGGCGCTTACGCAAGCCCGCTCATTGGGTTGATCGGAGACCGATCATGCAGTTTTTGGGTTTCATGTTACTGATTCTCGCGTCGGTGGTCTGTTTCCCTTCGATCACGAAGGCCGACGATCTCTCGCGCGGCGAAGCGATGATCGAGAACTATTTCCGCAAGCAGGCCAAGGTGATCGGCGAGAGTTGCCTCGCGGAATATAAGACCAAGGCCGAGTGGGAGAAGGCCAAGCCCGAATTGCGCCGGCAACTTCACGAGATGCTCGGCCTCTACCCGATGCCGCCGAAGACCGATCTGAAGACCGTCATCTCAGGCAAGGTCGAGACGCCGAAATACACGGTTGAGAAACTCTCGTTTCAGTCGTTCCCCAATTTGCATGTCATCGCCCATCTGTATTTGCCCAAGCCGTTGCCCAAGGAGAAGGTGCCCGTCGTCATTTACGTGTGCGGGCACGGCAATATCGTCAAGAAGATCGACGGACAGAACGTCTCCTTCGGCAGCAAGAACTATTACCAGAAGCACCCCGCCTGGCTCGCGGAGCACGGTTACGCCTGCTTGATCCTCGATACTCTGCAACTCTCGGAAATCCCGGGCATCCACCACGGCACGCACAATCTGGGCATGTGGTGGTGGCACACGCTCGGTTACACGCCCGCGGGGATCGAGTGCTGGAATGGCATGCGCGCCCTCGACTATCTGGAGACACGCCCCGAGATCGACATGAAACGCGTCGGTGTGACCGGCCGCTCCGGCGGCGGGGCCTATTCCTGGTGGCTTACTGCCGCCGACGAACGGATCACGTGCGCCATCCCGGTCGCGGGCATTGCCGACCTGCAAGCGCATTTGAATGAAGGGTATCCCGGCCGTTTGGCGAAGGGGGTCATCACCGGGCATTGCGATTGCATGTTCATGGTGAATACCTATCGCTGGGACTTCGCAATGGTGGCCGCCCTGTGCGCACCACGCCCGGTATTACTTGGCAATAGCGACAACGACAACATCTTCCCGGTTCCAGGCTATCGCCGGCTGGCGGAGAAGGCTCGCAAGATTTACGATCTCTACGGAGCTTCCGAGAAGTTTCAGTTGCTCGAAACAACTGGGGCTCACATCGACACACCCGAGCTTCGCCTCGGTGCTTTCCGCTGGTTGAACAAATGGCTCAAGAACGATCCGGCTCCGGTAACAGAGAACAAGTTCGAGCCTTTGCCGGTGGAGCAATTGAAGGTCCTCGACAAGACTCCGGAGGGGGCGATCAACGCCACCATCCACGAGTATTTCATCAAGCCCGCGATCATCGACATGCCGAGATCGCCGGCCGTCGCCAAGGAATGGTGGCCCGGCGAAAAAGAGAAACTCGAAACGGCCCTGCGCGAAAAAGTGTTCCACGGCTGGCCGACGAAAGCCCCCGCCTTGAACCTTAAAGCGGCCGGCGACCGCACACATCAAGCCGTGCGGTTGCGGGCCTGGGATTTCACCAGCGAGGATGGCATTGACCTGCGGCTCTGGCTGATGACCGCCGCGAGCGTGGAGAAGCCGTCGCTGGTTGTCCTTAATGTTCTCGACGAAACTGGTTGGGCGGAATGGTGTGCCGATCTCGGGCCCGAATTTTCCGAGGCCCTCTTGGTCGATAAAACGCTCAAGCGGGACGACCTGAAATTCAAGCAGAACCAGAGAGTGCTCGAACGCCAGAAATGGGCGTTCGCGGCCATCTGCCCGCGCGGCATCGGGCCCACGAAGTGGGCCGAGCCGGGCAGCAGCGTCGATATTCAGATGCGGCGCCGCCACGCCCTCGTCGGCCAAACGCTCGATGGCCAGCGAGTCTGGGACGTCCACCGCGGTCTGGAAGTGCTCCGCCAAGTTGGCGACCTCAAGAGCGTGCCGCTCTGGTTGCAAGGGAAACAGGATCTCGCCGGCGTGGCCCTGTACGCCAGTCTTTTTGAAAACGACATCGCCCGGCTCGATCTCTGGAACCCGCCCGCGACGCATCGCACCGGGCCGATTCTGCTGAACGTGCAGCGGTATCTCGACATGCCGCAAGCCATGGCGCTCGCGATCCCCCGGCAAGTACGCATCTACGTCAAGAACGCGGAGGAAGCGAAGACGTGGGACTGGACGATGCAGCTTCAGAAATCGCTCGGCCAGGAATCCTTGAAAATCCGGGTCGTCGGCGATTGAATGTCAGAGTACCCGATCAAACATCTCGATAGGAACAGCCATGTCCGAAGAAGAACACGAGCCTCTCGGTTCCAGCCATCCCCACGCCCTCCAGGCCACGGCAGCCCCCGCGCAGAACGTGCGCGTGGAACTGAACGCCGCCGGCCTAACGACGACCTACTCGAACTTTTTCCGGGTCACCGGCACCTTCGAGGAACTCGTCATCGACTTCGGCCTGCATACTGGCGCGATCCTGCCCGGCGGCCCGGAACCGGTAAAGCTCTCGCAACGGGTCATCCTCAGTTTCCCGACGACCAAGCGTCTGCTGGCCGCCCTGCAGGTCGCGATGGCCCGGCACGAACAGGTCTTCGGTGCCGTTGAGGCCGATCCGCAGAAGCGGATTAAGAGAAGCAGTTAGTCGACTTGAACGATGGATCAATCGTGACGTGGTTCCCCAGTTTGGGAGGTTCTGTCATGAGCGAGATCAAGTGCCCGAGTTGCGACGTGTTGCTGCCGAGCGGCGACTTACGCGATGGCTGGTGCGGCGCGTGCGGCAAGAAAGTTCCGATGTTCGTTTATCATCAGGCCCATCTCTCGGGGCCGAAGGAGACGGGACTTCCTTCCGCCGTCCGCGAAGCCCCGCCGGTCGTGGCGCAACTCGATCCCGAGGAAAAACCTCCCATCTGGCAAATCGCATGCATCGGCGTGGCGGTGATTGGTATCGCGATCGTGATCGTGCGGGCGTTAATGTAACCTTTTCCCGGACAGGTTTCACCCGAGCCCGAAGCGCTAGCAAGGGCGAGCTTCCACCCTTGCTGGCGCTTCGGGCTCGGATGAAGTGCCCTCGCTTACGCTAATAATCCCCAATCAATCCATGCCGTTCCATGAGAGATGTGTCGCTCATCAGCGATTCGGGCGTACCGTCGGCGAATAGTTTCCCTTCATCCAATAGCAATACTCGCGAGCAGGTTTCACGGATCATCGGCAAATCGTGCGAGGCGATCACTTTCGTTCCGGGTAACTCTTTCACAAGTCGAATCACGTCGCGCCGGCCGCGCGGGTCGAGAAACATCGTCGGCTCGTCGAGGAGCAAAACCGCTGGCCGCATGGCCAATACTCCCGCGATAGCGGCCCTGCGTTTCTCACCACCCGAAAGATGAAACGGCACGCGCTCTTCCTGTCCCGTGAGGCCTACGCGCGCGAGGGCCTCGGCCACGCGTTGTCGCACTTCATCGGCGGAAAAACCCAGATTCAACGGGCCGAACGCCACGTCGTCGAAGATGGTGGCACTAAAGAGTTGATCGTCGCTGTTCTGAAACACGAGGCCGAGCCGGGTCGGCAACTGCCTCCGCTGGGAACCATCGGCAGGATTGAGCCCCGCAATCTGAATGGTTCCCGCCTTGGCGGCCGAGATGCCGGCCATGCAGAGAAAGAGCGTCGTCTTGCCGGCCCCGTTCGGGCCGATTAGGCCGACCGTTTCGCCTTCCGAAATCTGGAACGACAGATCGTCGAGCGCTCGCCGGCCATCGGGGTAATCGAACGTTAATTTCTGGACCGATATCATCGCGTGGCTTATCTCGTTTCACAGGATTGGCGAGCGTCGAGGCGTAAGCCCGACGTGGAAGCGGAAACAAGAATTTTGGCCACGGATGAAACACGGGCTAAAATTCCGCGATGCTCGTTCGCGGATGCTATTTGAACGACAACCCAAGTATATATTCCGCAAGCTCCATCGATGGGTACTGAACCTTCTCGCGCAGCCGTGCGAGCAGGGACGTTCGTTCCAATGGACTCAACTTCCCTTGCTTTCCCTCGGGATCATCATCAAGTCGAAGCAATTGAACGGACCAGGAATCGAGCGCCTCGACGTTGCGCCCTTTCAGAAGGGCGAGTACGACGCGATGCCGTAGGCCAACCTCGCGGTTTGGTTCACGCTCGGCGATCAGTTTGATGTACTTATCGAGTGAATCGAGTTGTTCCTTGCTGGCAGTGGCACTGGTCGATGTGAACAGAAGCAGGGAATCGTAGACGGAAAGCTTGGCCCCAAGATTGCGCGGATCGAGTTTCGCCGCCTTGCCGCCCATCGTTAGCATGTCGAGGGCTTCCTGGCGGGCGAGCCTATCCTCCTTGCGTTCGTTCAGGTAACGCCAGTGCCAGCGGTTCCAGTGGGCGAGTTCGAGCTTCAAGGCACTATTGTTCGGGTCGTTCCCTTCCGCTTCGTGCAAGGGATAAATTATGTAGGTGTAGAGATAATCGTTCGCCTGGCGGATAGCCACCAGACGATCAGCCCCCGTCTTCCCTTCGATGTTCCAGTTCTTCACGGGGAACTCCTTACTCGCCTCGCGTGCAGCCCGCACCTTCGCCGCCGTGGAGAGCCCCGGCTGGGCGACATGGACGAGGTTCGTGATCAAAATCGCGATTGCCGCCGGCAGCACAATCCACGCGGAGACAAGCGACGCTCGCTGCGCGGTTGACGGCTTCCCCAGGAACGTCAGGGCCAACGTCAGCGTGACCCAGAAGCAAAGCATGAGCGCGGGCGAGAAAAGCGAACTAGCGACGAGCCCAGCCAAAGCGACGCCAAGTACACCCATTAGCAAGGCCGGTGTGAGCAAACGGGCGTCGAACGACACGTATTCGAGCAAGGCAAAAACAAAAAACCAGACGAGCGAGCGCCCTGCCGCGACGCAACCGAGCCGCAGGATTTCGGAAGCCGGGGCCTCGATGGGGATGTCGCCCGTTGCCAGGATCATGCCAAGCAGCAGGCCAGAGATTCCTGCCTGATAGAAAATCCAGGTGGTGGATGTTTGGGCCAATTCATGGACCGCCTCTTCGGGGGCAGTCTTCCAGCGCCGGAAACCGAGAAACAGCGAGAAGAAAAGGGTCACGACCAAGACGCCCAAGGCTATCAAACCCGTGGTCGCCGCGAAACTGAGCCAGAAGTTGTTCGGCTCGAAAAGTTGGTCGACCGCGTGCCTTGAGTAATTCCCCGGCCCGATCCCGAGCCACGGAGCGGCCGCAATCAACTTCACGGCCAGACCGCCTTCAGGTGAAGTCCAGTAAGTCTTCAAGGAGCCCGAGAGGGCGATCGCAAACGCGGCCGCGATCAGCCCGAAAACTAGGAAGGTGAGTCGTCCCCGCCCTGGGCCGCGCCAGCCCGCGTAACTCCACAAAAAGGCGGCGGGCAAGAACAAGAACAGAAAGCTAGCCAGCGTGCTCGATGCATCGAACGTGGCCCGAAAAGCATCGCGCGCGGGTCGGACAGGTGCCAGTTTCAACGCGAATTCTTCATCGCCCACCAGCGGAACCGATGACTCGGGCGGCGGATCGGGGAGCGTCTCGGGCAAGCCCAGTTTCACGGCAGCGGACTGGTAGAGTGCCTGCGCCGCCAAGCATGCCGCCGTAGCGATCAGGACTGCCGCCACGCGACGGGCCATCATCGGCGTCGAGGCCAGTTGGCCGGTCAGAAAACAGAGGATGGCGATCGAGACCCAATCCCAAGCGATGAACCAACCAGGGCGTTGATAACGATCGGGTTGCCCAGCACTCAAAAACACCAGCCCCGCGATAATCACCAGGCCGACCGCGACTAGATTCATCGGCCCTTTTCGCAACGGCCGTCGCGTGCAGCCGCGCCAGATCGACCATCCAATCAGGAGCAGAAAACTCACAATGTTCAGGGTTAACGGCCCACCGCCGGTGGTCAGCCGCAACCGTCCCGGATCGTCGCTGGCGACGAGAACGCGAGCAATCAGCAAGGCCGAGAGCACGCCAAGGAAGATTTGTTCCACCAGCGGTGGTGCGGCGGCGGATGCGGGTGACTCATTCGTGGACGGCTGGCTCATGCGGCTCGGCCCTCGATCAGAGCGGGAGATGATGCGTGTACTCTAGCGGTCTCGACGGGACGGAGCAACGGGGGGCGCTTGGCGATCCCGCTCGGATCGTGGCGACAGACCTCTGGTCTGTCGGAAAATGAACGGACAGAGTTCAATTTTCTGGGAAGTCCACGCGTTCTGGTGATCGAACGGAACACACTCTTTGTTTGCTTTCCCAGAATGGGATCCTAGCCTCCCAATTGAGGAAGGCGATCCCATTCTTATAATTGGCACGATTTGGCACGGTTTAGGAAAAAATCAGCCGGATTCTCTTGCTCGTCTGATCATCGATGTCACAAAATGTAGCGCTTTGTGTACGAAATAAAAAAATTGACCGGTGAGCCGGTAGCGACAGACCTGTGGTCCGTTGAAATTTCCGACAGACCAGAGGTCTGTCGCCACCGACGTTGCCTCGCCAATCCGCTGCCCGCGAACTAGAACAATCCCATCTTTTCACGTACCGATCACTCTCAGGAAATGGCCATGGCCGACGCCGCGACGACGACATCCGATCCCTGGTTTCAGACTCTCTTCGCCGACCGAATCGGCGGGGCGGGGTACGGCAAGGGGACCGAAATCTACAAGTTCGAGAAGATCAAGCGGGCCAAACGCGCCGCCTTGGCGGCCCACCCGGACCTGAAGCTACTCGATTTCGGCATTGGCGAGAACGACGACATGGCCGCCCCGGTCGTCCGCGAGGCGATGAAGAAGGAGATCGACAAGCTCGATAACCGCGGCTATGCCGACAACGGCATTCAGAACTTCAAGGAAGCCGTCGTTGAGTTCATGAAGCGGCAGTTCGGCGTCGATCTCGATGCGGCCTCGGAAGTCGTCCACGCCATCGGCTCGAAACCTGCCTACGCGATGCTACCGGCCGTCTTCATCAATCCGGGCGACGTCACGCTCATGACCGTCCCCGGCTATCCGGTGGCCGGCACACACACACGCTACTACGGCGGCGAGGTTCACAAGCTTCCCCTGCTGGAACAAAATGGGTTTCTCCCTGATCTTGACGGTATCCCCGCGGAGATTAGAAAACGGGCCAAGCTGCTCGTTATCAATTATCCGAACAGCCCGACCGGCGCGGTGGCGACCAAGGATTTCTACAAGCGGGTGATCGAGTTCGCGCACAAGAACCAGGTCGTGATCGTACAGGATGCTGCCCATATCTTGTTGACGTTCAACGGCGAACCGCTCAGTTTCCTGCAAATCGATGGGGCGAAGGAAGTCGGCGTCGAAGTCCATTCGATGTCGAAGGGCTTCAACATGATCGGCTGGCGGCTCGGCTGGGTCTGCGGGCATCCGAAGATCGTGCAGGCCTTCGCCGACGTCAAGGACAACAGCGATTCCGGCCAGTTCATGGCCATCCAGCACGCGGCCGCCCTGGCGTTGCGGACCCCCGGAATTCCCGTACAGATTCGCGAGAAGTACCGCCGGCGGCTTCAAAAATTGGTCGCGGCCTTGAACAAGGTCGGCTTCCAGGCCAAAATGCCCGGCGGCAGTTATTTCCTCTACGCCAAGACCCCGGTGGCCGCCGGCGAGCGAACATTCGCGAATGCCGAGGAAGCCTCGCAATTCCTGATCACCGAACAATCGGTCTGCTGCGTCCCCTGGGACGATGCGGGTGCCTACCTGCGATTCTCCGCCACGTATCTGGCGAAGGACGAAGCGGAAGAAGACGCCCTGATGGCCGCCACCGTGGAACGGCTTGGCAAGTTGAAACTGAAGTTCTGAGATCGCCCAATAGAAGGACTAACCAAAGCGCGGAAGCCCCAAACAAACCAAGAAGTTGAACCACAGAGACACAGAGATCACAGAGAAAGCAGAATTTCATCGAATTCCTCTGTGTCTCTGTGGTTCATTCTTATAGACGCTCTGAGACGATCGATCGATGTGTTTTCCCCACCCATGTTCTTGAACTTGGAGTCACCATGCAACGGATTTACGCAAGCCTCTTCGTGGTCCTGTCGGTCAGCTTTCTCGCCGCCGAGGATCCAAAAGGCGGAGTGAAGATCACCGACGACGTGAACAAGTCCGAAATCGTATTCCCTGACAAACCGAAGGAGACGGTTCTCAAGGGGGGCAAGCAGGCCGTGCTCTCTCGCGAAAATGGTAAGGTGGCTTTGATGCTGCAATTTAACGAAATCAATGGGTTGGATATTACCAAAGCTGATCTGGTGAAAGTTGTCTTCGACAACGGCCGCACCGCGTTGACAAAAGCATTCCCGAACGCGAAGCTCATTTCCGAGAAAGACCTGAAACTCAACGACAAGTTCCCCGCCCGCGACGTCGATGTCGATGCTCCGAATCTTGGTCTTTATCGAGTTCGCATGGTGATGACAAACAAGGGCCTGTATCAGGTCACCGTTCTCGGACCCGCGGATTATCAAAAAGGGGATGAGTCGAAGAAGTTCATCGAGTCGTTTAAGATTAAGGAGTGAGTTTTTTTGGGGATGACGTGCGCAACCGCACGGCAGTTGCGCATCGAAAGAATGATCGGCCAGACGAACCCATTTCGGCAAATGGACAAGCTTTCGCACAAGGCTGCGGGGTTGCGCGAAATGTTAGCCATTCGTCGGATCGGAAATATCCTGCTACTTTCCCACAATTCAGTGAATCTCGTCCCAAGAAATCGATTGCCTGATCAGTGCGGTGCGCCTTGAAGTAACGCTCCTCTTGGACGAGACAATGAAAACCGCGCGAACCAGGCAATTGCCGCCGTTTTACACGCAGGGGATCGGTTCCTTGCCCCGTCCGCAGGTCGTACGCGATCTGTTGGCCAAAAGGCGAGACATGCCCCCGGAGACTTTCGCCAAGACTCTGGACGACCTGGTGATCTTCGCCATTCGGCTCCAGGAACAGGCCGGTCTTGATGTCGTTTCGGACGGCGAATGGCGGCGCTCGCAGTATATTCGCGAGTTTCTGGACCGGGTCGGAGGTTTCGAACGCTGCCGGCGATTTACACATCAAGGCGAGACGAAGTTGACTGAAGTCGTCGTACGCCGCATGACGGCCAACGACAGCGTGTTTCGCGACGACGCCCGCTTTCTCAGTGCTCATACCGATCGCGTGACCAAGTTCGCCTTGCCAAGCCCGTTCTTGGTCGCCGTTCGTTACTGGCACGAGGACCACAGCCGGGCGGCGTATCCGACGGTGCAACATTTTCTCGATCACCTGGCCGAAATCATCGGGCGCGAAGCCCAGGCGCTTGTTGAAGTCGGTATCGATATCGTTCAACTTGACGACCCGGCCCTGACGTATTTCTGCGACCCACGGCTGACGAATGGGGCCGGCGAGGACATTCACGACGAACGCTTGCGGCGAACTTGGGATGTCGATCGCCAGTTCCCCGAAGCTCTCGCGGCGATCAATCGCGTGGCCGAGGGGCTGCGCGCGGAGGTGCATTTGCATTGCTGCCACAGTGTTTACAAACGAAGGAGCGATGTGTCGGGGGATTACAAGCCAATCTTGCCGCGCTTGCTCGATGCGAAGGTGGATCGCGTCAACCTCGAATTTGCCTATCCCGGCACGGGCGATGTCAGCGATCTTTCCCTGCTTCCCGCTCACCTCGGACTCGGCATGGGCGTGATTGATGTGCGAAGCGAGAAGCCACAATCGGTGGAACAGATCGAAGCCTTGGCCGAGGCGGGTGCTCGAATTATCGAACCAGCCCGAATGGCGCTCAATCCCGACTGCGGCTTCGCCCCCGATGCCGGCGAACCGCCGACCATCGACGAGGCATATGGGAAACTTCAACGGCTTGTCGTCGCGGCCGAGCGCTTGCGGCGTACAAGTGTGCGGCCTGGCGCATAGACTGTGTGGGAACGGGCCGGAAACGCACACGCTGCGAAATTCGCGATGAAGAGGCGACGAAAGATGGTAAGTCGGCACTTTACTGGCATGGATTATTTGAATCCAACGACTTGGTCCCGTCTTCGGCTTCAAAGTTGCATGGTCATCCGGTGCGAGTGATTTCCGATCAACGATCTTGAAGTGAGCGGCATCGCCTACTTTTTCATCACGAGGAGCCGACGATGAATTCTGGAACAGATAATCCTCAACCGTTTATTCAAGCGAAAATCGAAGCCATCGTGGCCCAGGGAGATGAGGTACGCAAAAAAGTTTCCGAACTTGTGACAGGCAGTGCCGATAACCTCCACTTTAGCAAGCAAGGAATGATCGACTTGTCGCGATCCGTCATGGAGGGGGCAACCGCCGCGCTGGATAAGGCCGTTCCGAAAGACCCCCAACATGTCCTGCGCCAGGTCATCGATGGTTTGGGAGACGGCCTTTCGACGGCGGCTCTGGCTACCCGCTTGGCCATGGAAGAAGCCAAGGCCCAGAACAAGAGTTTTGCGGATGAAGACCTGTCGAAAATGACGGCCGACTTGCGAACCGTGGGCGACCTATTTGTTGACACGGTCTCGCAGACGGCCAAGAAATTCAAATCGATCTCAGCCGCGGAACTCGGTGCCCTTCGCACGCATTCCGAGCAGACAGTGAAACGACTCCTACCCTCCATCAACTCGACAATCGCCGCGATCGCCGAGCGCCCTCTTCAATTCGGGAAGGAATCATTCGAAGCGGGAATCAGCTTGTCAAAACAAGCACTCGGTTCGTTGTTCGGAGCGGTCGGCCGGCGGATGGAGGAAGCGAGTAAACGGCTAACCGGGGAAGAGTCGGCGAAATAGCATGTTGTTCTGGTACTTGTTTTTCGGCCCTAACGTTAGGATCCTCCGGCATGCGCTCGCCATTTCCCCGACTCGGCCGCGACGCCCGACGGTTCACGGAGATATTGGTCGTTCTGGGCAAATATGGCCTCGCGGACGTGCTTGGAGGAATGCACTCGGAATGGCTCCAAGGCCAGCTTGTCAGCTTCGACGGTTCGCGATTGGGCCAAGTATCGCACCAGGCCAGAATCCGGCTGGCACTTACGGAACTGGGCTCGACGTTCATCAAGTTCGGTCAAATCCTCAGCACGCGCAGTGATTTAATTGGACCGGAACTGACCGACGAACTGGGCAAGCTTCGCTCGAATACGCCGCCCGATCCGCCTGAATTCGTGCGGGCTTTGATCAAATCCGAACTTGGCAGACCAGTTGAAGAATTGTTCAGCGAGTTCGACGATCATTCGCTGGCTTCCGGTTCGATCGGGCAGGTCCATCGCGCTCGCTTGCTCGATGGCCAACCGGTCGTGATCAAAGTTCAGCACAGGGGGATTGAAGAAACGATCGCCAGCGACCTGAACATCATGGCTTTCCTCGCGGAATTCTTACAGAATCACGTCGCTCGCCTTACCAATTATCAACCTGTCGCCATCGTGCGTGAATTTCGCCGAACCATCCAAAGGGAACTCGATTTTTCCAGCGAACGGCGCAATCTGGAAGAATTCGCTCGCAATTTCGCGGGCGATGCGACTGTTCACTTTCCCGTCACTTATCCCGATCGCTGCAGCCGGCGCGTCCTGACGATGGAAATGCTCTCCGGCATCAGCTTCGAGGACACCGCGGGAATGCACCAGACCGGTCTTGATCTGAACGAGATCGCGCGTCGCGGTGCCAACGTTTATCTCGAAATGATCTTTCGCGACGGGGTCTACCATGCCGATCCGCACGCCGGTAATTTGTTTCTCCTTTCCGACGGCGTCATCGGCATCATCGACTGCGGCATGATCGGCCGCATCGACGAGAAAGTCCGCGAGGAAATTGAAAGCATGGTCGGCGGCATCGTTCGCAAGGACGCCCGAGAGGTGACCGAAGTTGTTCTGCGCCTCAGTTCGTCACCTCCCGATCTCGACCTGAACAGACTGCGATCCGATATCAACGAATTCATCCTCGAACACGGTACGCG
>JAIOQJ010000631.1:0-2049 GCA_021413475.1 Planctomycetota bacterium
CTGCTCACCATGATGCAGGTTGAAAAGTCGCACATCCCGTACCCCGATGAACCGCCCGTCCACTTCCCGCCGTCGAAGGTGTGGAAGGATTTGCTTCAATTGCGCAAACGCTACGCGACGAACGACTTCGAGGGAGACATGCATCCCTCGCAACGGAAGCGCATGGAGTTTCTCAAGAGCGCTCTCGATAATCCGATCCCGGAAATCGCTGCGGCAGAAGTCGGTCTTCCGATCCTTTTGACGATCCTTTCCGATTTCGCTAGCCCCCCGGGTGCCAAGGAAGATCCCAGCCGGCGCGTGGCGATTCTGCTCGACGACGCCGCTTTCAAGCGCGAAACGATGGGCATGTTCGACGCCGAAAAAGTGCAGATTAAATTCGGCGCGAAACTGGCCGGTGTCTCGCTCGCCACGGTTCTTCGCCTGGTTTGCGAGCAGATTGACGCGACCTACTGGATTCGCCGAGATTACATCGAAATCGTCCCGGCAGGCATGGCCATCCGCGAGAAGGTGATTCGTGTCTTCCCGGTTGAGGATCTGACTGTCGGCATCCCGAACGCCGTCAACACGAGCGCGTTGCAGCAAAACCTGCAAGTGCTCGGTGCGACCTTCTCTCTTGGCGGCGGCGGCGGCGGTGCCCCGGTTGTGTTCAATGGCAATGCGGGCGGCGGCTTCAACAATCAGGGAGGCTTCTTCGGCGGCAATAATGCTGGCATGAACGGCGGCCAGAACCAAGCGGCCGGCGGCTTGTTCGCGGGCGGCGGCGTGGCCGGCTTCGGCGGCGGCATTCAGGGTTCAGTCGGTAGCAACTTGGGCGGCCAATTCGGTTTCCAGGGACAGGACTATGGTCCGATCCTTATTCAACTCATTACCGAAGTCGTCGCTCGCGGCGAATGGGCCCTCAACAATAATGCCGTCATCGGCGGCGGCGGCATGATGGGTGTCGATCCTCCGATGGATGCTCAACCGCTCCTTCCCGCCGATCAACTCAATTCACTTGGGTATTGGCCGCCGGCACGCGCCCTGATTGTTCGGGCTACTTCCCGTATCCATCGCACCAACAGCAGCAAGCTGAAACCGAAGGACGCGGCGATGCCGATTAACTTCGTCCCCGCCGGGCCTCGGGCGGATGCCGGGAATAAGAACAACCCGAATGCCGTGGCCAAGGTGGAGCCGATCGATCCCAAGAACAAACGCGATCAATCGGTTGTCGAGATCATCAAGAATGAAAAGAATCTCGATCCCGAGAAGATCTACCAGATGGTCCTCAACAAGGGCCTGACGGATCCGGGTGAAATTATCGCCTGCGTCGATTTCATGGTGCAATGTCGGCAATTCAAGCATGCCACCGAACTCCTGAAGGCGAGCCTGCGTTCAGGCGTCGTTGCCGAGCCTTGGGCTCAGGAAGCCTTGGCCGTCGCTCTGGAAGGTTCGCAAGGGTCGGCGGAAGAAATCGAACGGGCGCGATTGTCGTCGATCGATCTCGCTCCGAAGAGCCCGCTGGCTTATCTGAAGGCCTCCAAGGCCATGGCGGACATAGGACAACCCGACCGGGCTCTCGAATATTGCCGCGTGGCTGCCCGCCTCGAGCCGAATATGCCCGATCCGTATATCAATGCCCTCGTCTATGCGGGCGACAAGAAAGCGACGCTCGATTCCAGTATCTCCGTGTTCGCGGCCGGCAATCTGCTGTCGCACGATTGGACCTCCGATACGGCGGAGTACCACCTGCGCGCCCGAGAGCACTTGAAAGAGCAAGCGGCCAAGTTCACCGCTCAGAACAAGCCCGAGGATGCTCGCAAGGTGCAGGCGCTGCTCGATAACGAAAAGCGCCGCGACCTGGTGATCCAGCTTCTCTGGTCCGGCGAGGCGGATCTCGATCTCAAGGTGCGGGAAGCGATTGGCACGACCTGTTCGTCGATCGAGAAGCAAACGTCGGGCGGCGGCGTCCTCCTCTGCGATGAATTCACGCAGAAGGACGACAATCGCTTTGAAACCTACACCGCTGCCGAAGCGTTCAACGGGAGCTACACGGTCACGGTCGATCGGGTC
>JAIOQJ010000631.1:2089-3980 GCA_021413475.1 Planctomycetota bacterium
CTCGGGAAGAAGGCGATGCTCAAGATTATCAAGCATCAGGGCACGCCCGATCAATCCGTGGAGATCGTGACGCTCGATCTCGACAAGCAGACGACTCACACCTTCCCGTATGAGGGAGGCCGGCGCAAGTCGCTCGCCAGCGTTCCGCTGCCAGGCATCCCGATGGACTTCAATCGCAAGCCCAACCGGGAGAAGGAAGTCATGGCCAAACTTCGTTCCATCACCAATGGGACCGGTGTTCCCGCCGGCATTGAAGGCGGCACTGGTACAGCGACGGCCCCCTCCGGCTTTGCTGGCCGCGATCAGGGTGATGCCTCGCTCGTGGACGTTACCCAGAACGCCAGCTATGCCGCAAGTACGCCTGGAGGCTTCGAAATAAGCCACCAGGCTATCCTCTCGAAGGATGGTCGTAAAATTCAGTTAAAGATGGCCCCGGTCTTCCAAACCGCCGGCAATCTTCAGCAGGCCAAGATCAAACTCGACTTCATCCCGGGAGCCGATTGATCGATCAAAACGTGTTGGACCTAACGCTCCGCTATCGCGTCGCGGCTAACCGGTTAGCCGCGACGCGATAGCGGAGCGTTTCGCATTCGCCCGCCGATTGCAATTCTCGTGGTTGCCCGTACAACATCGAAAATAGTAGCGTTCTTCGAAAGGCGACCATGCAATCGATCATCACGGGCAAGGCTTACGTTCTTGGCGACAATATCGATACCGATCAGATCATCCCCGCCCAGTATCTGACTTATAATCCATCCATCCCGGCCGAGTATAAGATGTTCGGCAAATACGCCTTGGTTGGCGTGCCGAATTCGCAGGCGGGCCTGCCCAAGGGGCACGTACCGTTCCACGACAGTTCGGACGAGTACATCTCCCCTTACAAGATCATCATCGGTGGAAAGAATTTCGGCTGCGGCTCTTCTCGCGAACATGCGCCGATTGCCCTGGCTGCCGCGGGCATCACGGCAGTCATCGCCGAGTTCTACGCCCGAATCTTCTATCGCAATTCCATCAACGGCGGCTATTTGATTCCGTTCGAGTCGAAGCAACGGCTGATCGACCAAATTTGCACGGGCGACGAACTGACCATCGATCTCCCTGCGAAGCTCTTGATGAACAAGACGACCGGCGACCGCTGGGACCTCCACGACCTCGGTGAAGTGGCCCCGATCATCGAATCGGGCGGCATCTTCGCCTACGCGAAAAAAGTCGGGATGCTGCCGGGCTGAGAAGAGTCTTTCTTTTTGGCCGTCTAGGCTCCCGGTTTGCTTCGCAATCCTTCGAAATAGCGAACCACATCCGCCACCGGCGTCACGTCGGCCAGATCGATGTCGATGTCGAGCAGGAAGACTTCGTGCATCAGCTCGCAGCGTTCGCCGACTGCTTCGCGGGGGACGATGACGCGATAGCTATCGGTCGCATCCCGACATGTCGCATAGACGCAATGGCTGGTGCTAATGCCCACGACGATGAGCGTATCGGTGCCAAGTCCCGCGAGCATCTCCGTTAGGTTGGTTCCCTTGAAGGCAGAGGCGAAGCGCTTGCGAATCAACATCTCGCTAGGCCGGCGTTCGAGCCGTGGATCGAGTTCGAATAGCTTCTCGGCGTCGGCAGGGAGATTGAACTTTAGCTTCCGGTCGTGGGGGCTCGCGGGGTAGGCAGGATCGTGTGCGTAAGTCGTGAAGAAGATGGGAACCGCCGCCGCCCGGGCCGCACGCAACACTTGGCAAGCGGCATCTAGGACCACATCGAGATTGCTGCCGATTTGCTTCTTCGGATCGAGCCAGAAGGTGGCCAAATCGATTACCAGCACTGCCGGCCGCACGCCAAACCCCACACGCCCGGCCCAATCACGCTTCAGATATGCTTCACGCAGCTTGCCCAAATGCGC
>JAIOQJ010000632.1 GCA_021413475.1 Planctomycetota bacterium
CGTGATCGAGATCATGGAAAGCCGGCCGATGTCGAAACTGAAGCGCTGGCGAATCGTCCGCGTTGTGACCAAAGCCCCCGGGAAAGCTGTTCCGGAAGCGGCCAAGCCCCAGGCGTGAATCATCCCCGTGAGTGCTTCACGGGCTTGGAGATCGTGCAATGATCCAGATGTATACTTTCGTTGACGTGGCTGACAACACCGGTGCCAAAGAGTGCATGTGCATCAAGGTGCTTGGCGGAAGCCGTCGACGTTATGCGGGGATCGGCGATATCATCGTCGCTTCCGTGAAAAAGGCTCTTCCGGGCGGTGAAGTGAAGCCGGGTGATGTTGTCAAGGCCGTCATCGTGCGGACCAGGAAGGCCACCCGCCGTGAAGACGGCAGCTACGTTCGCTTCGACCGCAACGCGGTGGTATTACTGGATGCGGAATTGAATCCGCGCGGCACGCGCATCTTCGGTGCTGTTGCCCGTGAACTGCGGCAGAAATTCAACAAGATCATCAGCCTCGCTGCCGAGGTGGTGTGATTTTCCGAGCCCTTGGCTTGTCGAGGACCTGATCCTCGACGGATGGGAGTGGAACGAACATGCAGGCCCGCTTGTACGAGAAGTTTACGAAAGAGATCCTGCCGGCCCTGGGCGAGAAGTTCGGCCGCAAGAACCCGCACAGCCTGCCGAAGCTGCAGAAGATTGTTCTGAACATGGGTGTCGGCAAGGCGCTCTTGGACAAGAACCGCATGACCGAGGCCGCGGAACATCTGACGCAGATCGCTGGCCAGAAGTCGCAGATCACCAAGTCTCGCGTCGCTGTCGCCGGTTTTCGGCTGCGCGAGAATAGCGAGATTGGTTGCCGGGTGACGCTTCGCGGCAAGCGGATGTATGAGTTCCTCGACCGCCTGATTAATGCCGCCTTGCCGCGTATTCGCGACTTCCGCGGTATCAGCCCGAAGAGCTTCGACGGCAATGGCAACTACACGATGGGCGTTTCCGAACAGCTCATCTTCCCCGAGATCGATGCCGACAAAGTGAACTTCACGCAGGGGATGGACATTACCTTCGTGACGAGCACCCGCAACGACGACGAAGCCCGTGAATTACTTCGTGCCTTCGGCATGCCGTTCCGCGAGAGTTGAACAAAGAGCCCCCGGCCTGTCCGGAGGCGTGATTTTCCGAGAGAGAGCGAATGTCAACAAACGCCAAAGAAGCGAGATTCCGCCGGGATATGAAGCTTCTCGAAAAGCACAAAGTCGAGATGGCCAAGCCCGTGGAACAGCGCGACCGTCTGAAGGTCCTTGAACCGCGCGATCTGATCCGCATCCGGATGCGTTGCCGTTTGTGCGGGCGCGGTCGTGCGGTCTATCGCAAGTTCGGCATCTGCCGCATCTGCCTGCGCGACATGGCATCCGATGGTCTGATCCCCGGTGTTCGAAAAGCAAGTTGGTAATGGGGAAGACCTCCTCGTTGCCCTCGAATTGAATAAAATCATCTGGCCTGACCCTGGCCGATCGCTGAAAGCTGAGAGCTTACCCGACATGATGACCGATCCTGTTGCCGACATGCTGACACGGATTCGCAATGCGAATAACATCGAGCGTCCGCACACGGACATGCCCGCCACCAAGTTGAAAGTGGCCATCGCCCAGGTCCTCAAAGACGAAGGCTTCATCCTGGATTACCATCTGGGGAAAGTGACGACTCTCGAAGCGGGCGGCACCGAATTTGTCGTTGGCGCGACCGTGCAGGATGCCAAGGCGGTTCTCCGTCTCGATCTCAAGTACGGACCCGATGGCGAAAAGGTCATTCGTCACATTCAACGCTCCAGCCGTCCCGGCCGCCGTTATTATCTCGGCTCGAAGGATCTGCGGCGTGTGCTCAATGGGCTCGGAATCTCCATCCTCAGCACCAGTCGCGGTGTGATGAGCGATCGGCAAGCTCGGAAACAAGGCGTTGGCGGCGAAGTCCTGGCGCTCGTGTGGTAAGCCGTCTCCCGCCACCTCGACTCAACCCGATGAGCGAGGCCGCCGGATACGATGATGGGAGTTGATGAAATGTCCCGGATTGGCAAACAACCGATTGCCGTGCCTGCCGATGTCAAAGTGCAGATCACGAATGGCAATGTCGTCGTCGAGGGGAAGAAAGGCAAACTTGCCTTTGTTCATCACCCGAACATGGCCGTCAAGTTCGACGCAGCCTCGAAGGCAATAACCGTCGCACGACCCGACGACGATCGTGGCAACCGAGCGTTGCATGGTCTGACGCGGTCGCTCATCGCCAACATGGTCGAAGGCGTGACGAAGGGCTACGAGAAGAAACTGAAGATTGAAGGCCTGGGTTACAGCGCCAAACTCGACAAGAAGGCCATTGTCCTGACCGTCGGCTACGCCAATGCGATCAAACTCGAACCGCCTGAAGGGGTCGTCGTCGAGATCGGCGACAAGGACGGGACGATCATCATTGTCCGCGGGGCCGATAAGCAGAAGGTCGGCCAGTTCGCCGCCGAGATTCGCGCCGCTCGCAAGCCCGAACCGTATAAAGGCAAAGGCATTCGCTACGAAAACGAAACCGTCCGCCGCAAGGAAGGCAAGTCCTTCGCTTCGGGTGGATGATGCAATCGGCAAACCCAAGCGTGGTTTGACGTGGTTGCCTTCTATTTGCTGATCGCTGAAAGCAGAGAGTTCGATGGACGCACAAAAACGAAAGCATCATCGCCAGCTTCGCCGCCGGCAGCATGTCCGTAGCCATATTCAAGGCACGGCCGCTCGCCCGCGCTTGAGCGTATTCCGCTCGTCGAAGCACATCTCCGCTCAGTTGATCGACGATATCAACGGCGTGACCCTTGCCGCTGCCAGTAGCGCGGGCAAGGCGTTTAAGGACGCCCACAAATACGGCGGCAACATCAAGGCGGCCGAGATCGTTGGCCAAAAACTGGCAGACGCCGCCAAGGCGAAGGGGATCACGGCCGCTTCGTTCGACCGTGGACATTATCGCTTCCACGGCCGCATTCGCGCTCTCGCGGTCGCGGCCACGAAAGCCGGATTGGTGTGCTGCGTTCCTGAGAACATCAAGGTGAAGTCGAAAGACGCCGCGCCGGCACCCGTCAAGCCCGAGAAGGAAAAGAAACCCAAGGGCGAACGACCGAGCAAACCCAAGGCCGAAGCGACCGCGTAACCGTTTACCCGCCGAGCCGCGACGCTTCGCGGTACTAGGAATCGAACATGGCAAGAGATCGTGAAAGCCGGATGGACAGCAATATCAAGGACTTCGTCGTGAAGATCCGTCGTTGCGCGTCCGTGGTCAAAGGCGGCCGTCGCTTTAGCTTCAATGCCCTGGTCGTCGTCGGCGACGAGAGCGGTAAAGTCTCGTATGGCTACGGGAAAGCGAACGAAGTTCCTCCCGCCGTCGAGAAGGCTCTCAAGGATGGCCAAGAGAATCTCCGCCGCACGAAGCGAGTGTCCATGAAAGGCGAGACGATCCCGCATCGCATCGTCGGACGCTTCGGGGCGAGTAAGGTGATTCTCGTTCCCGCTGGTCCTGGCACAGGCGTGAAAGCCGGCCCTGGCGTTCGCGAAGTTCTTCAGGCTTGCGGCATCCGCAACATTCTTACCAAGACGCACGGCTCCACCAACCCGCTCAACCTCGTCAAGGCCACGATCGCCGGGCTGCTCGCCCTCCGTAGCCGCGAGGAAGTTGCCGCCCTTCGCGGCGTCGAACTATGATCTGTCCTTGGCGATGACCTCGGACCACTGACCAGGGATTACTGACATGGATTTGACCACCGTACACCAAGGTTCCAAGAAGCGCAAGCTGAAACGTCGCGTCGCCCGCGGCATCGGCTCGGGCCAGGGCAAGACCGGCGGCCGCGGTGCTAAGGGGCAGTTCGCGAGCGCTGGCGCTCGCTTGCCTGGCATTACGTTCGTGGGCGGTCAGACGCCGTTCTTCCGCCGGGTACCGAAACGCGGTTTCTCGAACGGCACCTTCACCAAGCACTACAACATCGTCAACGTTGGCGATATTGACTTGCTCTTCCAGGAAGGTGAAGAAGTCACTCCCGAGACGTTGAAGACCAAAGGTCTGGCGAAAAAAGTCGCTGATGGCGTCCGTATACTCGGGAACGGCGAAATCACCAAAAAATTGGCGTTCACGGCCAATTACTTTTCGAAGTCGGCAGTCGCGAAGATCGAAGCCAAGGGTGGCACGGCCACGCTGATTCCGCCTCCGAAGAAGCCGGTTCGCAATAAGATGAAACCACGCCCGCCGAAGGCGTAAGGAATAAGGGAAGAAGGCAACAAGGATTACCAAGGGAAACTCAGTCCCGACGCGAGGATCGTGATTCGGGACTTTTCCTTTGTCCTCGCTCCTTTTGGCTTCCCAGGGGTTTCTCGATGAACAAGATTTTTACGATCTTCCGGATCCCCGAGCTGCGCAAGAAGATCTTCTTCACCGCGCTGGTCCTGATTATCTATCGCATCGGCTATTTCATTCCCCTGCCGGTCATCAACCAAGCGGAATTGGCTAAGAGCATGGCCGCCGCCCAGCAATCGACGCTTGGGCAGGTGCTCGGCTTCGTTTCGCTCTTTTCCGGCGGCAACCTGAGCAATTCGTGCATCTTCGCCCTGGGTATCATGCCCTACATCTCCGCGTCGATTATCTTGCAGTTGCTCTCGTCATCGGGCCTTTCACCTTACCTTGAGAAGTTACGCAAGGAACCGAACGGCCAGAAGAAAATCAATGAATACACACGGTTCCTCACCGTGCCGATCTGCTTGATCCAGGCCTTTTTCTGGGTCAGCGGTTTCATGAATCGGCCTGGACCGGGCGAGGCGGG
>JAIOQJ010000020.1 GCA_021413475.1 Planctomycetota bacterium
CGGAGGTACTTCGATGGAGTTTCCTCCGGCCCCTTACGGGAGCCGGCTCGCAGGTAGAATTCGCGGTTTTGCAGGGATTCAAATAGCGATGTCCACCCGTCCGAAACGCGAGCGCGGCATTCCCGAAGGGTTGTGGATCCACTGCCCCAAGTGCAAGGCCACCATCTATCGCAAGGAAGCGGAAAGCCGGCTCAATGTCTGCCCGGAATGCAGCCATCACTTCATCGTGACGGCACGCGATCGGATTGTGCAGATTCTCGACTCCGACAGCTTCGAGGAATGGTACACCGATCTCCGACCGTGCGACCCGCTCGGCTTCAAGGATCGCATCCCTTACTCACGCCGCATCGAGGAAGAACAGAAAAAGACGGGCCTGCCTGATGCAGCCGTTGTTGGCAAAGGCTTCATCCGCGGTCGGCCGGTGGTTCTTTGCATCACCGACTTTCAGTTCATGGCCGGCAGCATGGGCTCCGTGGTTGGCGAGAAGTTGACGCGGGCCGTCGAGGAAGCGACCCGCATGTCGCTGCCGCTCATCATCATCAGCGGTTCGGGCGGCGGGGCTCGCATGCAGGAAGGGATCCTCTCGCTGATGCAAATGGCCAAGGTATCCGGGGCCCTGGCGCGATACGATGAATCAGGTGGATTGTATATCTCGATTCTGACGCACCCCACCATGGGCGGCGTCGCCGCCAGTTGGGCTCTGCAAGGGGACATCACCCTCGCTGAACCCGGTGCGATGGTCGGCTTCGCGGGTGCTCGGACTATCTGGAACACGGTCCGCATTGAACTTCCCGAAGGGTTCCAGACCAGCGAATTCCTACTCGAACATGGCTTTGTTGATCGCATCGTTGAACGGAAAGACCTGCGAACCGAAGTCGCCCAGATTATTGATTATAGCGGACGGTAAAGCCTCTTGGCGAGCCGGCTCCCCAAATGTGCCGGAGGCGGAGAAATTGTCGTGGGCCTCTTCGATAGCCTGAAATCTCTCTTCTCCGGCCCCGAAAAAGGCGTCGATGTGGCGAAACGCTTCGACCTGCGTGGCAAGACCGGGCAGGGGAGCATGTCGAAGGTTTTCCAGGCCTACGATCGCAAACTCGGCCGAACGGTCTGCCTGAAGATTCTCGATAAAGAAAAGACGGCGAAATTCGAAGAGCGGTTCTCGCTCCAGAAGCTCAAGAAACCGTCCGAAGGCGAAATCTGCCTTGCCTTCAAACATCCCAATATTGTCACCACCTTCGAACATGGCATGACGACGAAAGGCGAACCGTATCTCGTCCTCGAATGGGTCGATGGTCACGGTTTGAACTTCTTCGTAGAGAGCCGAAGCGAGTTGCTGGACGGGAATCGAATCAATTACCTGACCCAGCTTTCCGACGCGATCACCTATCTGCACAATCAGCGATACTTACATCGCGATCTCTGCCCGCGCAACGTGATGGTCACGAACGAGGGCGTCATCAAACTCATCGATTTCGGTCTGACGGTCCCCTATCTTCCCGCCTTCTGTAAAGAAGGCAACCGCACGGGAACTGCCGACTATCTTGCACCGGAAATCATCAAACGAATGGCGACCGACCACCGCGTCGATATCTTCGCCCTGGGCGTCACCGCCTACGAGATCTTCACCTTCCAACTCCCCTGGGAAAAAGCAGCCACTTCCGAAGAGACGTTCCGCAAACACCTCAACACCCCCGCCCGCGACCCCCGCGAACTCAACCCCGACATCGACGACGAACTCGCCGCCGTGCTGATGAAATCAATCGAAAAGGAAGCGAAGGCCAGGTACTCGTCGGCACGGGCGTTTCGAGAGGCGCTGGAGGGGTTGAGTCGGCAGGATTATTAGCACTCATCGCGGCGGCCGGCTTCGGCTTACTCGCTTTCGAGAATCTTGGCGTCACTTTCCGAAGGGATCTACGGGTTCAAAAATGCCGACTCCCAGCCTTGCCACTATTGAAGGCACCTTCGAGCACATCGAAGCGAAGATTCGTCGCGATGCCGAGGGCACTTTATTTGGCGGGGACTTCGAGTGGCTTTGCAAGTGGTTCCTGAAAAGCGCACCCCGGTATCGAGGTCAGTTTGAGAAAATCTGGCTCTGGAAGGATTGGCCTGATCGGTGGGGAACCGATGCGGGAATCGACATTGTCGCCCGAACGCGAACGGGAGAATTGTGGGCGATTCAGGCCAAGGCAGATCATCCCGACCGATCGATTACCAAGCGAGAAATCGATTCGTTCCTTTCGGAATCGAATCGCCCGCAATTTGCCTATCGCCTCCTCATGGCCACGACGGACGACATTGGGGCCACCGCTCGGCGGACAATTCTCGATCAAGAAAAGCCCGTGGGTCTGGTATTGCGCGGGCATTTTCTGACGGAAGAAATCGAATGGCCGGTTCAGATTGGCGGAACGGGTGCGCCGCTGCCACGATGGGAGGCGCGACCCCATCAAGCAACCGCGATTGAGGCCGTGATCAACGGGCTTCGCGACCATGACCGCGGCCAGCTCATCATGGCTTGCGGCACGGGCAAGACGCTCACGGCACTTTGGATCGCCGAACGATTGCAGAGTTCCCTCACGCTGGTACTTGTCCCGTCTCTTTCACTTGTTCAACAGAACCTCGCCGAGTGGGGCCGTCACGCAAAACGGGATTTCGACGCGCTCGTCGTTTGCTCCGACGAATCCGTTGTTCAGCGCAAGGAAGACACGGCGATTCAATCGGCCGCCGATCTCGGAGTGAGGGTCACGACCAATTCCGCGGAGATTAAGCACTTCTTGGAAGTGCCTCGGCGACGACCAGCCGTCGTGTTCGCCACTTACCAATCGTCCGATCGCATCGCGGCCGCCCAGGTGGGCACATCGAAAGCCTTCGATCTGGCCATCTGCGACGAAGCCCACCGTCTTGCCGGGCGTGCCGAAGGATTGTTTGCGACCGTGCTGGATGCGCGGAAAATCAAGGCCGGCAAACGGCTGTTCATGACAGCCACGCCGCGCTATTTCAAGGATCACCTCAAGCGGCGCGCGGCGGAACTGGAATTCGAACTTGTGTCGATGGATGACGAGCACGTCTTCGGCCCCGAGTTTCACGTCCTCAGTTTCCACGACGCCATTAGTGCGGACCCGCCGTTGCTGACCGATTATCAGGTCGTCGTGATTGGCGTCACCGATGGCGAGGCACGAGCGTGGGCCGAGGAAGCTTGCCTGGTTCGCACGCCCGATGGCCTCAATACCGACGCCCGGACACTGGCCGCGCAGATTGGCTTGGCCAAGGCGATGAAGAAATACGACCTGCGGAGGATGATCACCTTCCACTCGTCGGTGGCGAAAGCCGAACGGTTTGTCGATGCCGCGCAGCGTGACTCTTTGCCGGGAGTGATCCCACACCTGACACGGTCAGCCAGGCCATCCGGAGAGCTTTGGACCAGACACATTTCAGGGCACACGCCAGCCAGCCTACGAGCCACCTTGCTGAAAGGGCTAGGCGACCTACCTGATGGCACGCGCGGCATCCTCTCCAACTGTGCCTGTCTCGGCGAAGGGGTCGATGTTCCGGTGCTCGATGGCGTGGCGTTCATTGATCCCAAACGGTCGATGGTCGATATCATTCAGGCCGTCGGCCGCGTGATCCGTAGAGCCGAAGGCAAGCAAATCGGCACCATCGTGATTCCGGTCTTCATCGACGAGACCGAAGACGCTGACGACGTCCTCTCGCAGTCGGCCTTCGAACCGGTTTGGCAAGTGCTCAAGGCATTGCGAGCCCATGACCGGCGCCTGGCCGACGAACTGGATCAACTACGCCTGTCGTTGGGACGGCGGCCGAAATCGGGCGGCAAGATCAGGCTTCCCGAGAACATCCATTTGGACGTTCCCCGGTTGCTTCTGGATGGCTTCGAGCAGGCGTTTTACGTGCGGACTTTGGAGCGGACTACCGATAGGCCAGCGTTGACTATTGAGCAGATTTTGGCGTGGGTGGACGCGCACACAGCGGCGATGGGCGACTGGCCAAAAATGAACTCCGGGCAAGTGACAGGCACGGAAGAAACTTGGTTGGGAATTGATGACTCGCTGCGGTCAGGTCGCCGTGGCCTTCCGGGGAACTCTTCGCTCCCCAAGTTGCTCGCCGAGCACCGTGGCGTCCGAAATCATTATGATTTGCCGGATCTGTCCGTCCCAGTGATCTTGGCATTTGTGGACGCGCATAAGGAGGCGACGGGAGACTGGCCAAAAATGAACTCGGGCCAAGTGACGGACACCGGGGAAACTTGGGCCATTATTGATGGTGCACTGCGGGGAGGTGGTAGAGGGCTTCAAGGTGGTTCTTCCCTGGCGACATTACTTGCCGAACATCGCGACGTGCGAAACCTAAAGGGCCTTCCGCCTCTAACCATTACGCAGATTTTTGCATGGGCAGATACCCACAAAGAAGCGACAGGCGATTGGCCGGATCAGTATTCGGGCCAGGTAGCCGAAACCAGCGAGACTTGGCACGCAATCCAGCACGCACTGGTTGCAGGAAAACGCGGCTTTCCGGGCGGCTCTTCACTCGCGAAGTTGTTGGCCGAGCATCGCGGTGTTCGCAACGTACAGGGTCTTCCGTCGTTGACAGTCGAGCAGATTCTGGCATGGGCCGACGCGCACAAGGCAACCACGAGCGACTGGCCCAATCTGAGATCAGGGCCGGTGACAGGAACGGTCGAAAAGTGGGCCAGAGTCAATAGTGCGCTTCAACAAGGCCAGCGCGGACTTGTAGGCGGTTCTTCGCTCGCCAAATTGCTGGCCGAACATCGCGGCGTCCGTAGCGCAAAGAACCTGCCACCTCTGTCCATCGAGCAGATTCTCGTGTGGGCAGACACCCACAAGTCGACAACAGGTAATTGGCCCAAGACGCAATCCGGACAGGTGAAAGGAACGGACGAAACGTGGGCCAGAGTAAATGGTGCCCTTGAACAAGGCCAGCGTGGGCTTTTGGGCGGATCGTCGTTGGCAAAATTGCTTTCTTTGCACCGCAAAGCCCGGAATGTGCATGATCTTGCGCCGCTAACCATCAAGCAAATATTGGCTTGGGCGGGCGAACACAAGACGGCGACGGGAGACTGGCCAAATCAAAGGTCTGGCAAAGTAACGGGTAAGGACGAAACATGGTTGGGAATTGATGCCAGCCTGCGTAGAGGCAATCGCACCCTGCCGGGTGGATCGTCGTTGGCAAAAGTCCTGCATCAGGTGAAGAAAAGCGACCGGAAACCGGTCGGACAAAGTTAAGTCAAATTCTCTGAATGGCTCCCGGCCTCATTTCGTTCGCCCAATTTGGCAGCTAACGCTTCAGTATAGGATTTCCGACTCCAAATGATGAACCAACCGGTTTTGCCCATCAAGTCTTCTTCAAAATAATCTTGGGCCGACAAGTATTTATCAACAAAAAATGGAACCTGATGCTGAGCATGCGAAAGTCCCAATCGAACATTGACATCATGCATTATTCGAATCGCCAGCCACCCGAACTGGCGTTGGGTCGGCCATAATCCCATGACCACTCGAGAATCAACTCCGTGTTCCTTCTTCATCGTTTCAAGCACATCCTCACCGGGATGAATCGGAATCCAATCATCATTTGCAAGGCCTATGAACCCCTGAGTAGCAAAAACCGCTGGCAGCATAGAGTAATAGGCGGTAGTCAAACTGCCATTCTCCGTGTACCACTCATTCACTGTGTTCTTGATCGCATCAAACCCCATTCTGGTAGTGAACGAGAACACATAGTTCCGTGGAGATATTTTCCATCTCACCTGGTCTTGCAAACATTCTTTTGGCAACACGTTCTTTCTGAATAACTCGTTGCCAAGGCGGTCCAATGGCTCGAAACTTGACACACTGGGCATCAGTCTTGCGACAGAACCACAATTGTCGAGTGCCTGAATCAGCTTTTCTTTCGTAAGAAGCGATTTAACTTCAATCGTTGCGATGACACCTTCGATGAAGTACAGCCCTTGTCCTGGCTGAATCTCCATCAGTGGACACTTCGGATCATAAAGGATGATGTCGATCTGCTTGGATATGCCCGTACTGTTAATTATCCTGCCACTCCCAATATGCACGCTCGGAGGCAGAATTGACCGCAGAACGCGGGCGACAAAGAACTCCCGTGCAGAGCCGATCATCGTGCCGTGTCCCAACAGACCAGACAGCTCGGCTTCGTTTCGAAGGGTTAGTTCAAGCTGGTCGAGCCAGCGCTTAACTAACCGAGGGCCGGTTGATACGGTTTCAACTTCAGGACCTATTTCGTCGGCCATTCGAGACCCCTTTTGCGAAGGCACCCAGCAAAGCCTGTCGGGCTATACTAGAGGAAACTGCCAGCACGACGCTTCCACCAACTCCGCCAAAAAGGTCCGCCCGAAAGGGAATTTCGGTAGGGCAAAATGAGAGATGGCAAAAATCAATTGTTGGTTTCGCGTCCACGAATGGCCGCCTCGGGATCAACCCGCCAAACCCTCTACTCCCGTCCCGCCTCCCCGACGCTGACGAGCACATTCTTCCCCCAAGTCCCTTGCGTAGCGGGTCATGGTCGCGGTGGTGGGATTGCCAATCTAGCCGTTTTCCTGGCGGATTATGGCGCGGTCCATACCGGCCCCGCGAAAATATCCCCCAAAACGGCGTTGCCGGAAGGGGCGCGCGTCGAGATTCTCCTGCAAGCGGCCCGGTTGGAGGTCGCTCCGATTCGCATCACGCCGGGCGAATTGCGGAGGTTGCCGCGCGAGGAGCGGCAGACGATTCTCGCCGCTGCGGCGAAATTAGCCGAGCAAGACTACCGCGACGACAAGGAACTCGCGGGGTTTGATGCGTTCAGTGAGGAAGAATTCGATGCCGACGAAACCGATTAGGGGCGAGGGGCGAGGTTTGGCGGATTCGTTTCGACCCGGCCGAGGGCGACGAGATCAAGAAAGTCCGCGTGGCCGTGGTCATCAGCGAAAACGCCGTGGGCCGTCTGCGGCTGAAGATCGTGGTTCCGATAACGGAATGGAAGCCGCGCTATGCGAGTTTTCCGTGGTTTGTTTATTTGACCCCGACGCCCACCAACGGCTTGACCAAAGACTCCGGAGCCGACGCCTTTCAAGTGAAGTCCGTCTCGGAGACGCGCTTCCTCGACCGGCTCGGCGAATTGACGCCAAGCCAGCTCGATGACACTGCCAACGCCATCGCGACCTGCGTCGGCGTTCCGTGAGCGGCGGATCGTGGCGATGCCCGTGCCGGTTTGCCCGACTTTCGATCAGAATGGAATGAACACAATTCGATCCATCCATTCCTCGGCTTTGGATGCCGCCCAGATCAGGACGATCGATTCTGCGATTGGGCGTGTTGGATTTCGTTGGGCGGTCAGAAAGACGCCGGCGATCCCTTTGCCGACGGCAATGCGCGTTTCGGCTTCGGCACGCAGCGTGTTCACATCGTGGGAAAGAAGAATCCGACCTGTTGAATTCGCGTATTCCAGCACCTCGGCGTCGCTGGAGCCGGCACGTCCCTCTTCAACAATTGTGGCAATCTCTACGAGTGGTTCGAGCCGACGAACGGCGGCGACGATTTCAAATCGAAAGTCTTCGTCGGTCAAGAATCGCGGGCGGCTCACAGGTCAACTCCCCGCCGGCGTCGCGGATTTAGCCTCGCCGCGGATACGCTGCAGCAACGGTCCATGCCGTTTGGCACTCTCTTGTTGGAATTGCCCCCAGCGTTGATCTTGCTCTTCGAGGTGTTTGTCAATCTCCTGCCGATTCCGCAAATAGAACGCGATTGCCCCGTGTACTTGTTCAAGCGTCAACGACGGAAAGTCCGCAACGATTGCTTCCGGCATGCGGCCATCCCAATAGGCATGCACAACCGAATCGAGCGAAACGCGAGTGCCGGTGATTCGCCAGACTCCCTCGGGGGTGCGTGTCGCATAGATCGGCGTGTCCGCGTGCATTTTTTCACCCCACTGTTGATTGATATTCTACATCATCGCGAGACCTTGTAGTAGGGAGAAAGAACGCGGGCGATTGAAACTCCCACCGCCGAAGCAATGGTCCCCCAGTGCGCCCGCGCGAGTCTCCGGAAACCCTGCGACTCGCGGCTATTGGTCTTTGGGAAACGAACTTCCGCTACCTTTTCGCAACAGAACGTTACCTATTCGTAACAAAACGCTACCTTCACGTAACAGAACGTCCGCTTGTTTGTAACAGAACGCTACCTATTCGTAACAAATCGTTACCTTTTCGTAACACGAAATATGCCATTCGTAACAGGGGGGTGTCCGAATTTGATGTTACGAATGACCAATGAACGGAAGAGCTTTTCGTGTCATGCACGGTGGCCGCGGTTCGCGAAGCGGTGAATGAATCGGTTGACAACGAAACAAGTGAATGAAGCCACCGGGGTTTTCGGGAAGCTACCCGAAAACCCCGGTCTTCATCCGCACTTTCGACGATCCGAAGATAAGCAAAAATGCCGGGAAAATGAGGCGATCCAGAAGTGGGCGCTACAGGGCTCGAACCTGTGACCCCTAGTGTGTCATACTAGTACTCTAGCCAGCTGAGCTAAGCGCCCGGAACATGATTTTTAGGGGATATCGGCGGCGGCGTCAAGGGGTAGAGTGTTCGCAGTTTTCCGTGGACTTTCCGATGAAGCGATTGAATAGGACGCGTTCGAGAATGAAAGCGAACGGCACGCGGAATGAGTCGTCTCGGTCGGGCGTGGAGGAGGCTTCTTCGCCGGCGTCGGCCAGCACTCGTGGCAGGGGCAATTCTTCGTTCAGTAGGCGGGGTGTCGGCAGAAGTTCGGCAACCTCTCCCGCACCGAGCAGGATTTTCAGGGCTAATTCATCGCCCGTCGGTTCAAAGGTGCGTGAAAGGTCGATCAATTCGGCGGATTCTCCCGCGAAATATGGGAAGCGTTCAGGATTCGGTTTCTCGTTCGCTTGCTCGGCGGGAATGCATGATTCACAGGAGCAGCACGACGTTTCTTCGCGGGGGGTGGATTCCGCAAACAGCCAGTAGCCAAGCCCTGCCGCTCCAAAAATGACCAGAAAACTCGTCAAATAGATCTTGTTCATGACGTGAAACCTCCGTTCTTCGCTGCCTATAGCGAAGATCCGGAGGGGACGCTAGTGCAATTGAGATTGAGGATCCAACTTGATCCCCGAGGCTCGCAAAGCCTCGCCTCGGGGCTTGGGGG
>JAIOQJ010000006.1 GCA_021413475.1 Planctomycetota bacterium
AATCGCGGCACCATTG
The DNA here is from genome assembly GCA_021413475.1 of Planctomycetota bacterium. GTDB lineage: Bacteria > Planctomycetota > Planctomycetia > Gemmatales > Gemmataceae > JAIOQJ01. The sequence goes on from JAIOQJ010000006.1 coordinate 17, forward strand.
CCAGACGTTCCCGGCCATGTGATTCAAGCTGAACGGTGATAACCCTAGGGGAACGTTCAAGGGAACAAGCGGAAGCGTGTCGGCTCGATATTTCGTTGCCCGCGCATGCTGGGCATATTGCATGCGCTCGGAAGTGGGCGAATCCTCGCCCCAGGGAAACGTCCGGTAGCTCGGGCCGCGTGCCGCGTACTCCCACTGGGCTTCACTCGGCAGAAAACTACCATGTTCCTCGGCGTCAAAATCGAGGTAGTTCTTCCAGTCTTTGCCGTTGGCCCACAGCGAATAGGCATTGGCACCGTACCACGAGACGAGGATCATCGGCCATTGTTCCGTTCCCGGCACGGGCCTCCAGTCATCGCCTCTTTGAACGACCAGGGCATGCTCTTGGCGGTCGTCCTTGGGATCGAGAACGAACCAATCGAGAAGCTCATCAGGGCGGACATTCTCGATCGAATTCAGAAAACGACAGTAAGCCGTGGTCGAAACCGGTTCGACATCAATCAGGAACGAATCAAGCTCGACCAGGTGCCGCGGCCCTTCATCGGCGGGAGAATCGGCCGCGTTGCAACCAATCTCGACGATGCTTGCAGGCAATTTGAGACAACGCATTCCGTCCGACCGGCGGCGAAAGCTACGGATCTTACCGGAATCAATCAATTCGAAGAGCGGTAACTTCGCGTCCGCTTTGCGGTCCCAACGGCCATCGAGTTGCGTGAATTGAAAACCACGGAACACCGGCGGATCGCTCGCTTGGCCCGACCAGAAGCTACGCTTCTTCGGTTTCGGCACACCACTACCAAGCTGGACGTAGACGAGTTCCGTGAGATCGGAAATTCGAAATGGCGCACGAGTGAAGATTGTCTTGCCGACGGGATTGCGTGGATCATCATCCAGCGTCACATCGAACGCCTGCTCGATGGCCATGAGCAGTTCAACGATATCCAGGCTGTCGACGCGGAGGTCTTCGCCGAAGCGCGTGGAAGGGAGGAGTTCTTCCCGCCTAAAGGCCAAGTGCTCAGCTATGAGATCGCAAACGCTCCCTTCGATCTCCGCGAGGGTCGGTCTCCTGTTCATCATCGAAACACCATTGGTTGAAGCGGGCGCATCCAATTCGTTCGGTGGTGCAACCCTATTACTACATTGGCCCTGGCCGGACATTCAACTGGCTTTCGACCATTTCTCTTGGTAATCTCCGTAATTTAGAATTTGCCTCAACTCTCCATCCGCGAGCGCGTGAAACACCGCTTAGCCGGCGAGGTAATGCCATGCCCTTCAAACTGACTTGTCCGAATCCGTCGTGTGGTTCCATCTTGAGCGTTCCCGGCGAGCTCGGGAAGAAGGCGATCCGTTGCCCAAAGTGCGGACAGGTCATCGGCGGCGATGCCGTGGCCACGTTGATGCTCGACACGGACGCCACTCCGCAATCGCCTGCCCGAACGCTTGATCTCCCCACTGACCCGGCCGGTGAATCGCTGCCGTTCGCGGAAGAAACCAAACCATTGCCGCCCAAATCGGTGGACCGATCGACTCGCGGGTCAAGTCCCGAGCGAATCGGTCGGTTTGTCGTTCGCCGTTTCCTGGGCGAAGGCGCGTTCGGCCGGGTTTATGAAGCGTACGACTCGCAACTGGATCGATCGGTCGCTCTCAAGGTGGCCAAGCCGGAACTGCTTCAAAGCGAGAAACGGATCAAGCGTTTCCTGCGCGAAGCCAAGTCGGCGGCCAACCTGCGGCATCCAAACATCGTCCCCGTGTTCGACTCGGGATCGGACGGCGGGCATTTCTATATCGCCAGCGCCTTCATCGCCGGCCAATCGCTCGACAAGCACTTAGACGAGTTGCCGAAGGGGAAATACCTCGATTTCCGCATGTCGGTGCAGATAGTCCGCCGTTTAGCGGAGGCGTTGGCCTATGCCCATCAGCACAAGGTCGTGCATCGCGATGTCAAGCCGGCCAACGTCATGCTCGATGAAATGGGCGAGCCGCTCCTTATGGACTTCGGCCTGGCCGCGCGCGAGGAGGGGGGTGAAAAACTCACGCAAGAAGGCGTCAAAGGGATGGGAACGCCCGCTTACATGGCCCCCGAGCAAGGGGCCGGCGAGGCGGTTGCGGCTTCCGACCAGTACAGCCTGGGCTGCACGTTGTTCGAGTTATTGACCGGCCTGACACCCTTTTCGGGATCGCCGGAATTGCAGATGTTTCTGCACCAATCCAAGGATCCCCCCTCGCTTCGCAAGTTGAACCGCCGGGTGCCTTTGGATCTGGAAACGATCTGTTTGAAAGCCCTGTCTAAGAAGCCGAGCGAGCGTTACGCCGATTGCCAGGCGCTAGCCGACGACTTACGCCGCTGGCTGGATGGCGACGCAATCACGGCCCGGCGGCTAGGTCTCCGCGAGCGTGTCGTTCGCTGGTGCAAGAAGGAACCGAAACTGGCGTTGACTGCGGCCGTAGCGGCCGCGGCTCTGATCGGTGTTG
>JAIOQJ010000633.1 GCA_021413475.1 Planctomycetota bacterium
CGAGCCCGAAGCGCTAGCAAGGGAGAACGTTCTCCCTTGCTAGCGCTTCGGGCTCGGGAAATCGTGTCGAACCATCGACCTGACAAACTTCGATCCGTCTTCGAGTCTATAATCACCTCATGTCTCAACATCCCAACGTCCTCATCATCGGCGGCGGCGTCATCGGTCTGACCACCGCGTACTTCTTGGCCAAGCAAGGCAAACGCGTCGAAGTGATCGATCGCGGCGAGATCGGCGCGGAGGCGTCGTGGGCCGGGGCGGGAATCATCCCGCCGGGCAATCCGGAACGGGCCGCGACCGATTACGATCGTCTACGAGCCGTCAGCTCCCGTATGTTTTCAGAATTTTCGAAGGAACTGCGTGACGCCACCGGCATCGACAACGGCTATCGAGTCTGTGGCGGGTTTGAATTTCTCGATGAACTCGATCTCGCCAGCGTGCCGGCCTGGGAGGCCGAAGGGGTTCCGTTCGAAGAAGTTTCTCCCTCACGTCAGCGGCAGTTGGAAGCTGCACTCACACCGACGGAATCCCCCGCGTATTACTTCCCCGGCATGGCCCAGGCCCGCAATCCGTGGCATTTGCGTGCGTTGATGGCGATCTGCGAGCAAAACGGCGTCACGCTCCGGCCGGGTGTCGGCGTCGAGTCGATCGTCACGCGCGGCCAAACCGTGTCGAGTGTTCGTTTGGCCTTCGGCGAGGTTCGCGAAGCGGATCAGTACTTGATTGCGGCGGGGGCGTGGTGCGAGCAGTTGCTGCATCCGCTGGGCTTGACGACCGGCATTCATCCCGTGCGCGGGCAGATCGTACTTCTCAAGACCCCTCAGCCACTCTTGCGGCGAATCGTGATGGTGGGAAAAAATTACCTGGTGCCGCGTGAAGACGGTCACGTGCTGATCGGGGCGACCGAGGAACCCGAGGCCGGCTTTCAGAAAATGAATACAGCCGCCGCGATCGCGGGATTGATCGAATTTGCCACGAAGCTTGTTCCGGAACTGACGCGGGCGGAAATCGTCAAATGCTGGGCGGGCCTGCGGCCCGGCTCGCTCGACAATTTACCCAGCCTTGGGCGCGTTCTCGATTTGCAGAACCTTTTCCTCGCAGGAGGGCATTTCCGCGCCGGGATTCAACTTTCCACGGGGACCGCTCAAGTCATGAGCGAGCTGCTCACCGGCCGGACCACGTCCATTCCAGTCGCATCGTTCCGGCCTGGCCGCGAACCGGAGACCACCGTCCACATGGCTTTCCGGTCATGATCGGCACATCGCTTCAACGTTTCTTTCGGTTTCCGGTAATTCAACGCGCGAAACGCATGAACTTCGCTCGATCAATCATACAATTCCGTGAACGTTTCCCGGAGATCAGGACTCATGGATGTCGCGGATCAACGAACCGTCATCAGCCAGCTTGCGGAGGATCTTAGCTGGCTCGAGGACCATTGCCGGAGGCAGCCAGATCTCGCGAAGCAGGCGGGGCAACTGCGGCTGGCCGCCGGATTGGTTCGAAATGTCGTCGGGCCCTTCGTGAATGGGCAGGCACCCACGCCGTTGCACATCGCCGTGGTGGGCGGAGCCGGAGCAGGAAAGAGTTCGATCGTCAACTTTCTGACCGGCGCGATCGTCGCCGAGGCAAATCCACAGGCGGGATACACTCGGCATCCAACGGCTTATATCCCCAGCACTGGATTATCGGCCTGGCCGGCGCATGCTGGGTATCTCGGCCCGCTGCAACGGCTCGATCTACCGAGCCCGGCCAATCTCGATGAAGATGTTTATCAAGTTCACACGGTCGGCACCGCGACCCCTGGCGAAGCGGGTTTCGGTCCGCTTGGCGATTGCGTGATCTGGGACTGCCCCGACATGACGACCTGGGCCGCGACCGGGTACGTCCCGCGTTTGATGGAAATCGCCAGCCTCGCGGATGTGATCGTTTTTGTCGCTTCCGATGAACGCTACAACGATGCCGTGCCGACGCAATTTTTGCATCTGCTCATCCAGGCGGGCAAGCCGGTCGTGGTCTGTTTGACGAAGATGCGCGAAGCGACCATCGAGCCGATGACCGAGCATTTCCAGGCGACCGTGCTCGGCAGCCTTCCGAAGACCAGCCAGGGCAAATCAACCGTCCCCGTCGTTGCGATTCCGTTTCTGAATCGCGAGCAACTGGCCGATCCCGTCAAGAATGCTGCGAAATATCGGATTCCCCTGCTCAATCAAGTCCTGGCGATGAGCGATCCGCCGGCGATGGCCCGCAAACGTTCTGTCACCAACGCCCTGCGTTATCTGACGACGGCGGGCGAGGGCTTGCTCGAATTCGCCCGGCAGGACTTGGCCGCGCTCGATGGCTGGCGCAATCTCGTCCGTACGGGCCAGGTCGAGTTCAACAATCGGTATCGCCGTGAGTTTCTCAATGGTGAGCGCTTCCGCCGGTTTGACGACACGCGCGAACAATTGATGGATCAACTGGAACTGCCCGGTGCCGGGCGGTTGGTCGGCGTCGTACTCTGGGGGATTCGCACCCCTTATCGGTTGATCCGCGGCTTCATGGGCAAAGCCCTGTCGCGACCGGATTCCGTGAATCTTCCGGAAAATAGTGTCCTCGAAGGCTCGCTGCGAGCCTGGCTCGATTCGCTGCGCGCAGAATCATTGCGGCGGGCCGATTCTCACCCGCTTTGGCGGCATGTCGTCAACGGTTTCAGTGGCGGCCTGGGCGAATCCGCGAACGATCGGTTCAAGAACGATCTGCTGCGTTTCCAGATGACCTCCGCCGACGAAATCGAGTCCGTCTGTCGATCGATGACCAACGGACTGGAGGAGAATCCCTCGTTGCTCGCCAGCTTGCGCGTGGGCAAGTTGTTGCTCGACGGGGCGGCGATCGGCCTTGGCATCTGGGCCGGCGGCCTGGCCTGGCCGAGCCTGATCTTCGTGCCGTTATTCGCTTCGGCCACTCATCAGGTGGTCGAGATCGTCGTCTGGCAAATGGTCGATCACAAGCGAAGCCAGATCCGTTCACGCAAAGAGAAATTGGTGAATCAAACCATCGCGGAACCGCTTGCGGACTGGCTTGCCGAATGGCCCGCAACCGGCGGCTCCGCATACGAACGGCTGCAACTAACGCTGCGGCGCATTCCCGAAGGGATCGCGATTCTGGCGAAGAGTACGGACAACTTGCTGCAGGCCCCGCTGGCGTGAAATGCATTGGTTTTAGCTCCGGAGGAGCGTCGGAATGTAGCCACTGGTGAAGCGAAGCGAAACCCGTGGAGATAAATCGCACACTTTTTCCGCCCCGGCAGGGGCGGAGGAGTTCCTTCGCCCCTGCCGGGGCGAATTGTGCACGCGCCGGTCTACCACGGGTTCCGCTCCGTCCGCCTAAAGGCGGACTTCGCTCCACCCGTGGCTACA
>JAIOQJ010000007.1 GCA_021413475.1 Planctomycetota bacterium
ATGGTCTTCTTGATTTCCGATTGTTTTGATGACGTGGAATCTCTTCTCAAAGGCCTGCGCCACCTCCGGTTTCAAGGGCACGACGTCACGGTCTTCCACGTCATGCACCACGACGAACTGGAGTTTCCGTTCACCGGGAACATCAAGTTTGACGGCGTGGAAGAGATCGAAGAGATCAAGACTCGCCCGCATTTGATTCGCCCGAATTATTTGCGTGTGGTGCAATCTTACCTGGCGGACCTTCGCAAAGGCTGCGAGGCGTATCGAGTCGACTACGTGTTGTTGGATACCACCAAGCCGCTCGAAGTGGCGCTGAGTGAGTATCTGGTGCGTCGAATGCAGATGGGCAAGCGGTAATTGAATTCGCGGCGAAGAGAATCGCAATGACGTTTCTAAACCCGATGATGTTGTTCGGCGGCCTCGCGGTGGGGATTCCCCTCGCGCTGCACTTTTTCTATCGCGCGCACTATCGGCCGGTGCCGTGGGCCGCGATGAAGTTTCTGCGGCTTTCGGTTGAACAAACCTCTCGGCGGATGCGTTTCCAGGAATTGATTCTGCTGCTTCTTCGCATCGTGGTCTGTTTGCTTCTCGCTTTCGCTCTCGCCCGACCGTCGGCGGATTCGTTGACGTCCCATAGCGGCCGCGGGGAGAGTGTCGATGCCATTTTGTTGATCGATGTCTCCTACAGCATGTCGGCTCTGGAAGGTGAAGGCAAGGATCGCCGCAGCCGGTTCGACCGCGCCAAGGAAGCAGCCATCAAAGTAATCGATCATCTCCCACCGGAATCGACCGTGCGAATCGTCGCCTGCACCGACAAGGCCGTGGCGATGGGTCCGCTGACGCCTTCGAATCTCGATGAGGCCCGGCATTTGGTCCGCAATTTGAAACTGACCAGCATGTCCACCGATTTCGCGGCCGGTTTCAGTGAAGCGGTGGTATCCTTCGAAAATAAAAATGGGGTGAGTAAGGAAGTATATCTCTTTAGCGACATGCAACGCTCGGGCTGGGATCGGCAAACGTCCTTCATCCGGGCCAAGTGCGATGATATCAAGAATCAAGCGAGCCTTTACCTGGTTCGGTGTTCGGATACGGATAGCAAGCTCAAGAACGTGGCGATCGAAGGGATCCTTCCGCAAACGGAAATCCCGCACATCAAGGCACCCACCAATTTCACCGTTCTGCTGCGGAACACGGGTGTCGAGAAGATGGAGAATATCAAGGTAACGCTTCAGGTCGACAACAAAGATATCGACAAGAGTTACGTGACCGTGGACAAGATCGAACCAGGCCAAACTCGGCCGTTGACCATGACCGTAGATGTAAAAGAAGTCGGCTGGCACTTGTTCACTGCCCGGATCGAAGCGAACAATCCGGAACCCGAAGTCGCGGCACCGAAGGATGGAGCCGGGCCTGCTCCGATGGTCGCACCCAAGTACGTCGCCTTGCAGGACGACATCGAGGAAGACAACACGTTCCGCCGGTCCATGCATGTCCACGAGAAGATCCGCATTCTGCTGATCGACGGCAATCCCGACGACAACCCGTTGAAAACGGGAACGTATTTCCTGGGCCATGCCCTGCTGCCGATTCCGGAGGTGGATAAGGAAAATTACCATCTTCGCGTCGCAGCGATTTCTCCCGAAGCGGCTAACCCCGGTTCCCTCGAAGGAATGGATATTTGCGTACTGGTCAACGTCACCGCCGCGAATTTGTCGGAAGATTTCGTGAAGCGTCTGAATCGCTTTGTCAGAGACGGCAAGGGCTTGCTCATCACGTCCGGCAGCCACGTGAAACCCAAGGATTACAACGAACGCTTGGCCGACTTGCTCCCCACGCCGTTACTCGACGAGGCACCATATCATGCACCGCTCGACAACCCGGCGACACCCGACTTGGAGAGTCTCGACATTCATTCGTTTTTGGCGACCCTGAAAGAAGGTGGCCTGAACCAGCTGAGTACGCTGAATGTGGCGTTCACCAAGGTAATTTTGCCGGTCGAAGATCCACGGAATGTGACGGATAACAAAGACCTCGGCCGCGTGCTGCTGCGTTTTAATGATAACCGGCCGATGCTCTTGAGCCGCAGTGTCGGTTCCGGGGAAGTGATGCTGTTGACCACCTCGGTCGATCCGTCGTGGAGCATTCTCAGCCAGGCCGAGGGCGGTTTCTCCGCGTTCTTCCCGTTCATCAAAGGTTGCGTGACGCATCTCGTGCAACGGGCGAAAAACCCGTACGACTGGACGGCCGGCGACAAAGTCCGCTGGACGCCCCCCGATCCGAACTTGGATTACGACGTGATTCCGCCTGACGGCGAGCGAGTGTTGCTTGGCAAAGCCAAGGCGTTTGAAGACAAGATGTGCTTGAACGCGTTCGATTCATCGCACGCCGGGTTGTATTGGATCGTCGAGCATGGCCCTGACGCGGAAGCCCAGAAGAAACTCGACGCGCGGGGACAAGCGCTCGTCTTTAATCCCGACCTGCGCGAAAGCCAGTCTCTGGAAACAATCAGTGACAAGTCGATCGAGGATCAACTCGGCTTTGTGCCGGTTCACCTCAAAACGGGCTTTGACGGATCCCAGTTCACGGGCACGGAACGCTCGCGCGGGGAATGGACCATCTGGTTCCTGACCGCCCTGTTGATTTTCGCCCTGGGGGAAACCCTGTGGGCCTGGTTCTGCGGTCGAGCGTGGTGATTGGGAACCGTCAGGTGGGTTGGCGTGGGAGTGTGATTAACGATGACTGATGCGTATCCTCCGATCGGGCTGCTTCTCGGCAAGATCGATTTCCGCGGCGGCTTGCCCGCGTGGGTTGCCTATTTGTTGATGGCACTCGCGGTGATCGCCATCGCGGCGGTCTATCTGCGCGAATCGATGAAGATGCATCCCATCCAGCGGATCGCGATGGCGGCTTTTCGCGCCGCGGCCCTGATCGCCATTATTTTTCTCCTACGCAAGCCGGTCGTCGTCAGCGATGAAAAAACGGATAAGAAGCTGCCGATCGCCATCCTGGTCGATAACTCGCAGAGCATGAACCAGCGCGACCCGAGGATCACCGTGGAGGACAAGGCGCGGTTCGGTATCGCTTATAATGTGTTGGCACCCGATCACGGCCTAACTCTCAATGAAGATGAAGCCAAGCAAGTCAATGGAATGTTGCTTCCCATTACGGAGAGTGAGATCGAGAAACGGAAGGCGGTGCCGAGCAGGTTCGAAATCGCCAAGCATGTGATGAACAATCCCCGGCTGAATCTCCGCGAGAAGCTAGGCCAGAAGGGCCCGATTCAAGAGTATTTCTTTGGTCTTCAGGAACACGGCGCGCCCAAGGATTGGGAAAAAGTTCGCCTCGCCTGCAACTCAATTCGATCAGCAATCTCCTCAAGCGAGACGCCAACGATTTACCGGCCGCGATCGTGATCATGACCGACGGTCGCGACAACGCCAGCACCATCGATTGGGAAAAAGTTCGCCTCGCCTGCAAAAATATTCCGCTCCATATTTACGGCATTTCAGGCGGCATCACCGGCATCCTGCAACTCAAAAGCGTGATCGTCAAGGACACCATCATTATCGACGATCTGGTCAGTGTCCCCTTCCGCTGGAAGGCTGAAGGGCTCGATAAGAGCAAGATGGTCGAGCTATCGGTCCAACTCGACGGCGTGCAAGTTGCCACGAAAACGGTCTCCGCTTCGAACGGTGAGGAGATCAGCGACGTCCTGACCTTCATGCCGAAAAAGGACAATGTCAAGGTCGGAAAGCATGACTTGGTCGCCTCCATCCGCGTACTCGGCAGCACCGAAGCCGATAAATTGACGCGCTCCGTCAAGGTGGTCGAAAGCAAGGTAAAGATCCTCTATGTCGAGAATTCGCCGCGTTGGGAATTCAAGTTCCTGATGCGTTACCTGCTTGGTGAGAAGGAACGATCGATCGACCCGACGATCATCCTGATCAGCGGAGATGAGAAAACGATCAAAGAAGCGCCGTTCACGCCTGCTTTTCCGCGAACTCGCAAGGAACTATTTACTTTCGACATGATCATCATCGGCGATGTCGACGCCGCGTATTTCACTCCGGATCAGAAGAAATGGATCGTGGAATTCGTCGAGGAAGGCGGCGGCTTGGTCATGATCGCCGGCCGGCGTTATAACCCGTCGAGCTATCTCGACGACCCGATCGAGACTCGCCAGGAGAACTTGAAAGTCTGGAATCAGCTTCCGGGTTGGTACTGGCATTACCCGGTCAAGCAACTCAAGCCGCTCGCCCACTCGTTGCTCGATCATCCCAAGGAGCAGATTGAAGATTTGTTCGCCCAGGAGAAAGACAAGAAAAAACCGATGCCGTTGATCGCGGAGCACTCCGTGGGGCGTGGCGGCATCGTCCTCTTCTTCGCGACGGATGAAACCTGGCGCTGGCGTTTCAACGAGGCCGACAAACTTTTCGGCCGCTTCTGGGGCCAGGTCATTTACCGTGCCGGCATTCCCCACATGCTGGGGGGTAAATCCCAATTCATTACGCCGGACGGCGACTTCATGACTGGGCAAACGAATAATGTTTATGTCCGGCTGCGGACCACGGACAACCTACCCCTGGAACGCGCTCGAATTCCCGCGACGGTCAAGCGAGCGGGCGATCAGGAAAGCAAAGACCCTGTTGCCGCGGATTCGAAGGTGGTGTTTGAACCGGTCAAAGGCGAGCCCGGACTATATGTCGCCAAGGTCAAGAAAGAACAACACGGCGATTACATCCTGAGATTCGACGAGAGTTTCCCCGAAAACCCGCAATTGCCCATCCGCTTCTCATCGTCCCAGGCGGACGAGACGGCTCTTGGAAACCTGAACGAATCCCAGCTTCGGCAACTGGCCGGCAAAAAAGACGACAAGGTTCTCTTCTACCGTGAAGAAAACCTGAAAGATCTGGTGGACGACGTGACCGGCAAAACCGTGCCGCTCGACCCGCCCCCGCGCCGCGAAATTCTTCTTTGGACCCGTTGGTGGGTCCTTGCCTCGATCGTCGGATTATTGACGATCGAGTGGTTGATCCGGAAGTTTAGTAACCTGAGTTAGCGCATTTAGGAAGAAGGTGAACCACAGAGACACAGAGGCACAGAGAAGCAAGAACGAGAGAATTCGTTCGCTGGAGTGCCGTGAAATCGAGTGAATTCAAAACAACGAGAGTAATTCTCTCTTGTTTTCTCTGTGCCTCTGTGTCTCTTTGGTTCAATCTTCTTGTCGCTTTCAGTCGATCAACGGACGAAATTGAACATGGCGAATACACCCACGATCGGCCTCTCGAAACTCTCCCATCTCCGCGGCCGGGAGCAGTTGATTCATATTGTTTGGGGTGTCGTGCGCTGGTTCGCGTTGGCACTTTCCATTCTGACAATCGCGTTCTTCGTCGATTGGATTTACGACCAGTACCGCGACACGCCGATGTGGGTGCGGGTCCCGCTGACGATATTGCAAGCGGTTCTCTATTCCGTTGCTGGGTACTACTGGGTCATCCGGCCCTGCCTGCGCGGGCCGTCGCTGATCGGCCTCGCCAAGCGCGTCGAAGAGTCAATTCAGGAATACGATCATCGACTGATCACATCGATCCAGTTGTCGCAAGCGGATGCGAAAACCCAGGGGATGTCGCCGGAATTGATCGGCATCGTGACCCGTGAATCGGAACAGATTTCCACCAAGCACGACATGATTCAGTTGGTCGACAAAACGCGGTTGAAGTGGAGTCTCGCGTTACTTGCCTGGCCAGTCGGCTTGTTGCTGTTCATCATGCTTTTCTTCAAGCCAGCCCTGGCTGCGGTCCTGCTCCAACGGCAGTTTTTGGCGAATGTCGATATCCCACGCGACGTTGAGTTAGCGAGCGTCACCAAACCGAATCCCTGGCCGGTCGACGAGCCGGTCACGGTTCGATTTGAAGTCACGAGTAAGGTTGGCAATCTCGATTCATCCATGAAGGGCAAAGTCTTTGTCCAGATTCCAGGTAAAGCAAAAGAGGACGAGTACGACTTGGTCTGGGACAGTGAATCGTCGTTCGAAAAGAAAAAGACCGTGTTCAAGGCGAATATTTCCCCATCCAAGCTCAACTATTCCTATCGAGCCCGCATCGGCGACGGCCGCTCGCGTGGATCGTCGGAGGTCGTTTTTGAAGCACGGCCGACGGTAACAATCGACCGGGTCTGGATTCAATCCCCCACATACGTGCCTGGCCGGCCGTTGGTTGAGGGCGACAAGCAGGAGATTCGAGCCTACAACGGTTCCCGCGCGAAGTTCGAGATTCATGTGCAAAAACCGATCGCCGAGGCGAAGTTGAATGTGTACAGGGTTTCCAGCAAGGGCGGAGCCGCTTCGGATGAACTTGCTTACTCGCTGCCCCTGACGATTCTTCCAGTCCTCAAGCAGGAAAATGCTCCGGATCGCTATCCGGCCGAATCGGATTTCATCGATCTTAGGCTGGGCGACAGCTTGACCGCGTACGAAATCACGGTGAAGGATAAGAATGGCTTCGCGGGATCCTACAATCCACGTGGCAAAATCACGGTTAGCGAACCCGACTTACCCGAGGTCAGGCTGATTGAGGAACGCTACGTCGATCCCGATGGAGTGGTTTCCGAGGAAGCCGAATTCAAAGGCATCCCGATTCCTCTCGGCGGCGAGATCAAAGTAGAGTACTTCTGCCGGTCCAAAATCGGCTTTCGCCAACCCACGGTCGAGGCGGGAGGAAAACTGCTTGCACCGGCCAAATTCGTCTATCGGATCAAGTCGGGCAACAAGGCCGAAGGATTGATGGAAACCTTGATGAATTTGGTGCCCCGGGAACTGGTGATTCCTCGGGTTGAGGCGGTGGAGCCGTGGTATCACCTCGATCTCTATGAAGTGTTGAAAACGCCGGAGTCGGGCGATTACGATATTTATCGTGCCAGTTTCGCCAATGCCAAGTATCAGCAGGACGTGTTGATGAATCGAGTTGAGTTTCACGCGGTCCCTTCCGCCAATCCGGAGACGACGCTGTCCCGTCTGCAAGGAGGGGGCACCTTCAATTTCTCGACGGCAGAGCTGAAGAAGCGCGGGCCCAACGGAGAACTCCTCAATCTTCAATCGGGAGATAGCATCGAGTTCTATATCGAGGCGTATGATTGCGATCCGTCCACCGGACGACGACCGGGCGAATCCGACATCCGAACCAAGGAAATCAAGGATAAAGACGAGGTCGGGAAGATTATTCTCGATACTTACAAGACTGAACAGGCAATTAAAGATCTGGAAAAAGAGCAGCGCGGTGTTTTCGCTTTGCCCAAGAAATGAACGCCCACGAATCTTCGATTCGTCATTGAGAAGATTTAACGATTGACAACGGGTCAGTCGTTCGCCGATACTAGACGAGATTGTGGATCGGGTCTCTCCCTCCCGCCTCGTCATGCCAGCCGACTTTCGTTGAATGCCACTCGTTCAACGTCTTATCTTTTAAGGAGTTCACATGGCCCTTGGACTGCGTCCTCTCGTCTTCGGGTTTTTCTTTCTTCTGTGCGGCAGTATCTGGTACGTGACTGTCGAGGCACAAGAGAATCGGCAGGTCGCCGCCGTCATTCCGAACGCGACGGAAAACCAACGCAAGATCAAGGCCGACACCGAGAAGACGGCCCGCCGTCTCGACGCGGTCCTCCGTCTGCTTGCCTATCACAAGATCGATAGTGGCATGAAACAGAAATTCCTTAAGGAAACCTCCGACACACTTTCGAAACTCAGCCGCGACGAAATGTCGGACGTGCTGACTTTCCTCGATAAGGCCGCCAAAGCGACCGATCCCGACAAGGCGACCGACGAGCAGCGTAAAGCATATCAGAAGCATCGCGAAATTATCGATCAATTGCGGGCCATGACGCTCAAGAATGAACTGATCGAGTCGCTCGAACTGGCTTCCCGTTTACTCCACGAAAAATCAAAGGCGCAAAGCGACCTTCGTATCTCCACGGAGACGGTCGCCCAGGCGATTCGCGATCGTCGGTCATCGCCGCGCCGCGGCCCGGTTGACGATTTACAGGAGCAGGCCGAAACGCAGTTCGATCTGAACCGCGACGTTGACCATATCTTCAACCAACTCGCCGTCATCGAAAAGCTCCTTGATGCCGAGCAAAAGGAACGCCTTCGAGAATCGAACGCCATCGCTCGCGGCAAGAGTTTGATGGACCTGGCGAAGGAAGCCCAACAACTTCTCAAACAATCAAACCCGACGCAAGCGGGACCCATTCAAGAGAAAGTCGCGAACGAATTGCTCGATTTGTCGAACGCACTGAAGGGCCCGCGAGATCCGCTCTCCGCGCTTCGCGAGGCCGAACAAAAAATTGACAAGGCCATCAAGGACCAAGCGGAACTCAAGAACGACACGGCGAAGCCGCCCGAGAATCGCAAAGGGCAAGTCGGCATCGATAGCAAGCTGCAACATGCCCGAGAGATGGCCCAGAAACAGGCCAAGCTCGAATTCGAAACCCGCGAAACCCGCGCGATGCTCAAGGACGTGAAGGAAGCCGCTGAAAAGGTGAAGCCGGCCGAGGAAGCAATGCGAAAGGCCGTCGAAGAACTGCGGAAAACAACCACGGACTTCAACAAGCCGGTCGAGAAACAAGAAAAGGCGACCGATGCCTTGAAGGAAGCGAAACAGGTCGTCAAGGATCTCATCGATAAGGAAAAGGCTCGCCGCACGGATCCGCTTGAAGCGGTCAAAGCCGCGAAAGAAAAGGTCGATCAACTCATCAAGGATCAGACGAAGACCAAGGAAGACACCGAAGCGACCAAGGGCACCCAGACTGAGAAGATGCCCGCGCTCGTCAAGGATCAGAAAGATCTCGCCAAGCGCACTGAGGATGTGAAAAATACGCCGCTCCCCGAGAAGGCGGAAGCGAAACAAGCTCTCGATAAAGCGGCCAAGGCGATGGAGAATGCCGCCAAGGCGCTCGAAACGAAGAAGGGGCTTGAAGCTGTCAAGAATCAGGACGCGGCCCTGAAAGATCTCCAAGCCGCGAGCAAGGCGCTTGATGAACAAGCACAAGCCATTGCCGAACGAGCGAAAGAGATTGACGCGCTTAAGGAAGCGGCCAAAGAACTCGGCAAACTAGCCGAGCAGCAAGGCGAGATCGCCAAGAAGGCTGACGATGCGGAAAAGAAGGGCAAAGCCGATGACGCGCCGATGCTCGCCAAGGAGCAGGACGCGCTGAAGCCGCAGGCCAAGGAAATCGGCGATATGATCAAGGATCTCGCGCCCGAGGCTGCTAAAAAGATCGACGAAGCCGGCCCAAAAATGGACGCCGCCAAGCAGAACCTCGACAAGAAGGAATTGCCGCCCGCCGCCAAGAACGCCGATGAAGCGAAGAACAAGCTGGAGGAGGCGCAAAAAGAGGTGGCCAAGAAACTCGACGAGAAGAATGCGATGAAGGCCATCGATGAGGCCGCGCTGAATCCGAACGTCGATCCGAAGAACGCTGCTGATCAAGTGGCCAAGGCGCTTGAACAGGCGAAACAGGCCATGATGCAGGCCGATATGGCGGCCGACAAACTGGGAATGCCCATGATGGGAATGCCCATGATGGGCATGGCCAAGATGGGCGATCCCAAAATGGGCGACCCGAAAATGGGTGAGCCAATGATGGGAATGGCCATGATGAATCCGGCGGCCGATCTTCAGAAACTTCAAGAACAGGTGGCCCAGAAGGCGAAGGATCTAATGAATCCGGAAGCCCAGAAGGCCGCCGACATGGCAGCGCAGGCCCTCCAGATGGGCGAACTCCAAAAAGCGGTCGAGAATCAGCAGAAGGCGATCGAAGCCCTGCAGCCGATGGGAATGGGTATGCCGATGATGGCGCAGCCCATGATGGGCATGGCCAAGATGGGTGACCCGAAAATGGGTGAACCGATGATGGGCATGGCCAAGATGGGTGAACACAAAATGGGGATGGGCATGCCGATGATGGGCGAACCCAAGATGGGCATGGGCATGGCCA
>JAIOQJ010000645.1 GCA_021413475.1 Planctomycetota bacterium
CTAGAATGTCCATCGTGATATCGAGCTTGGTACGGACGAACGAAAAACCGGGATGCAGCTTCCAGATAGCACGATCAGCGCCGCGTTCGGAAATCTCTTCGACATCCTTCAAGCAGCTGACCAAAAATGACGCATCGCCGAGTTTAGCGAAGACGTCCGCGGGCGGAAGTGTGAATGATCGATCGCCTTCGAAATGAATCATGAGTTCCTTACTTCCTGACGAACGCCTCGATCGGGGCGGGATCTTTCGCCCGCTTCGCGGCATTTTGGATGAGAGGCTCCGCTTCCGCACGCCGGCCATCGAACCAAAGTTGCACGCCGAGCAGGAAGAGCAGACGATAGTCGTCGGCATCGCGTGCCAAGGCCGCACGAAGGTTGCCAATGTGGGCATCGAAGGCAGCGGGGTTCTGATCGTAGAGATCGCGAGGCCGAAATTTCGCGCGTGGCCAGTCGGGGCGTCGTTTTAGCCCTTTGAGAATACTCGCCACCGCGTCGTCGTACTTGCCGATGGCAAACTGAGCCTCAGCCAGAAGGAAATAAGCGGCAGACTCTTCCGGTTGCACGATCGTCGCGAAACGGAAGTGTTCCAGAGCGGGGCCATACTCCCCCTTTGCAAAGGCTCCTCGGCCTAGCTCAATCCGTCGATCGGCCTCGATCACGGGATTCTTCGCGGGACCCCGCGCCAGTGGAAAATCAGCGGGTTTGATGCCGAGATCGACTTCCTTCGGTTTCCTCTCGACACGTGCCGGGGGATTTGGCGGTTGATTGGGCCGAATGACGAGAAAACGCTCGGGGTCGACGCGTGGCTCCTCGACAGCTTCTTCAGCCCTCGCCTGAATAATGATCGGTTGCGGAATCAGAATCGGTTGAGGGACAAAAACGATCGGCGGCGGTGGCGGATAGAAAATCGGCGGCCCAAACCACGGACCAGGGTAGAGCGGCGGATAGAAACCGCCGAACGCATAGGAATTAAAATAGGACTGCCGGTAGTAAAAGCCGCTGCCGGAGAATGCGGAAAAATGCAAGTGGCGGGAACGATAGTTGAACGACACGCCCCCGCCAGAGAAGTAGCCGAAGCCCGTCGGCCCGATGAACACCTGGGCATGAACAGGTTTCGCCGCGAAGAGCACGAGCAGTGTCGTTATCATCCTGAACCACCGCATCTGCATCTCCTCGTTGAATGGTACCTCTACCGGAATTATCGATTACAGGGGTCGCATCTGCAAGAGCGCCTGGGTGAACAATGCCTGGAAACGCTGAACGTCGAATCATCCGCGATTTGTATTTGTGCTTGCCATCCCCCTACAATCTAGGAAACTTATACTTGGGCTTCCGGGGAAGACTTCTATGCGCTATCTCACCGCGATACCGGTCTACAACGAAGAGTCTCACGTACGGCGAGTCCTTTCCGAGGTTCGCCGTTTCAGCCCCGATATTCTTGTCATCGACGACGGTTCAACGGATGGCACCCACGAACTATTGGCCCGCGAACCGGGCATCCGCCTCGTCACCCATTCGCGCAATCTCGGTTACGGGGCCGCGCTGAATTCCGCCTTCACGTATTCGCTTGCCCACCATTTCGATGTACTGGTCACCATGGACTGCGACGGGCAGCACGAACCGTCCCGCATTCCCGTGTTGCTGGAATCGCTCGATAACGCCGACATCGTTTCGGGCAGCCGTTACCTGCGCGACTTTCGGCAGGACACTCCGGCCCCGACCGATCGCCAGGCCATTAATCGGACGATCACCGGCGAAATCAACGCTCGTTTCGGCCTGAATCTGACCGATGCCTTCTGCGGCTTCAAAGCCTACAAACGGCACGCGCTCGAAGGGTTGAAGATCACGGAAACCGGCTGGGGCATGCCGTTGCAGCTCTGGGTGCAGGCGGCCCGCTTGGGTCTCTCGATCAAAGAGATCGGCGTGCCGCGGCTCTATCTCGATCCCAAACGAGCCTTCGGCGGAATGCTGAACGATGCCGACGAACGCCTGGCGTATTACCGCCGCATCCTGAATGAGGCAGCGGCCGAAGAGACAACCGAAGCCACCCGGTGCGTTACCTGGTGTTGGGAGCCATGCTCTTGAGTGTTCCTCATCGTTACCGTGCTCCCACCGAGGAAGGGGTCCTCTCCGAACCGCCCGAGGCGGAAATTGCTAATCTGCTCCGTTCGAATCGGGCCATTCTCGACAACGGCACGGTCGCGATCGATGGCACGCCGCTCGGCGAATTCCGCCGTGAGGCCGCCGCCGATATTCTTGACACCGCTCGCCGCTACATGCATGAATGCGGCGAACCGGTGCCTGATTTTCCTAACGGCCCGCTTTTGATGTCGGGCCATCAACCGGAACTCACCCACGTCGGCGTCCTTGTAAAAACCTTCGCTTTGCACGGCATGGCCCTTCGCCACGGCATGACGCCGCTCAATCTCATTGTCGATAATGACACCGCCAAGAACACCTCGCTCCGATTCGCCCAGATTCCCGAGGTCATGAAACCCGAGGACGTTCACCTCGTTTCGCTGCCATACGATCATTTCGAAGGCGAAGTCACTTTCGAACAGCGGCCGATTCTCGACCCTGCCCTGTTCCGCTCCTTTGCCGAGCGAGCCCATCCGTACACGCGAACCTGGGGCTTCGAACCGCTGCTGCCGGAATTCTGGGACGAGATGAAAAGGCAACACGCACGGACGCCAATCATGGGCGAGATCATCTCCGCGACCCGCCGATCGTGGGAACGCCGCTGGGATTGCCGAAATCTGGAAATTCCGCTGAGCCGGATGTGTGAGACGAAATCGTTCCGCCGTTTCGCCCGCCATATTCAGAACGATTTGCCGCGTTTTCACGCCATCTACAACGAGAGCGTCGCGGCCTATCGACTACGCAACCGCGTGCGCAGCCGGAATCATCCCGTACCGGATCTGGCACGCGACGGTGAAGTTCGCGAAGCCCCGTTCTGGACGCTGAAGCCCGGCGAAGAGCGGCGCTCGCGCTGGATGGTCAAACCCGGCGACACGGCCGAACCCCGCGCCCTGCGCAGCCGGGCCTTGACGACGACGATGTTCTTGCGCTGCTGCCTCTCCGATGGCTTCATCCACGGCATCGGCGGCGCGAAGTACGACGAAGTGACCGACGATATTCTGCAACGCTGGCTCGGCATCCAGCCGCCGAAATTCATCGTACTGACCGCGACCCTTCGGCTGCCCTTGCCGACGTTCCCCGCAACGGTCCACGAACTTCATAAAGCGGAACACATTCTGCGCGACCTCTCGTGGAACCCGCAGCGCTGGATCCCCGATTTTTCGCGGAACCTTCCCGAGATTCAGCGGCTGCTGTTGGAGAAAGAGCGTTTGATCCGGTCTAAACCGGCGGGAAAAGCCACGCGCAAGGATTGGTTTCGCAAACACGTGTCAGCCACGGAACGGTTACGGCCCTTCGTCAACGAGCGGACAGAGTTGGCGAAAAAGGAACTGGAACGCGTGCAAATCCAAGAGAAGGCGAACGAAGCCCTCATCCGCCGCGATTTCGCCTGGTGCTTGTTCCCCGAGGAGTTGTTGAAGCGATTTTGCCAGAAGTTGCTCTAGGGGAGCGGGCGACGTACCATCGAACGCGATCCTTCAGTTTTTCGAGCCTGAAGGATTAATTCTTCTCCGCAACATCCCCCAAACTCACCAACTCCAGCCGCCCGAAAGGATTGTGCATCGGGCTGCCCGCCAATTCGTTTGGACTCTCCAGTTTGAAGACCTGAAAACGTGGGCCGTCCAAATCGGCGATGATGTGGCCGTCTTCTACTGGCTTTTCGCCCGCTGCCAGGTAGCGGATCACGTCGATGATGTCGAAGCCTTTGACTTCGACATCGGTGCGTTTCATCACGATGTCGCGTAAGCCGAGGACGTGCATGCCCGTTGTGTAGACTTCCGTTCGGCCGCGGACGATGGAGACGAAGGCAAAGCTCAACGCGTCCGGGCTGCCATCTTCGGTCATGGCGAGCCAATTCCGCCCGCCATGCGCGAGCCCGCTATTGTCGTTAAAGACTCCCGCGCCGCCGGCCTTCACGATGGCCGCGGCAGCTTCCATCATCTTGTGCGCCGATTGCAGCGTACCGCCGGGACCACTTAGGATGACGTTTGCCTTGTAGCCATCGACCGTCGCCAGTTCGTCCGGTTCTGGCTCATTGCGGCAGGTGGATCGAAAGATTTTGGAAAACTGATTGTCGGGCTGGCGGAGGCCGAAATCCACTGTTGTGTTGTCCGGCAGAAAGAGCGTATTGGGAGTCAATCGACAACCAGGCAGCAGGGCTTCGACCAGTTCTTTCGGCTTCGACCATTTACCAGGGATGCGGAAGACGATGGTGACGGGGTCGGCCGGGTCATCCATGGCGAACACTCTCCGAAGATAAGCAGTTTTTCCGAGATGCAATTTTGCAGTCGGTCGGACCGGAATGCAATCGCCATTTTTTGACTTTACGCCGAGGAATAGCTTTTTCGTAGGACGGCCTTCCTTGGCTGTCCCGCTCCGACATGGACGGCCAAGGAAGGCCGTCCTACAAAGACCGACGTCAGAATCTCGCTTGTGCTATTCCTCTCGTTTTCGGTAGGATATCTCGAAATCGTTCCTCGTGTTGAAAGGATTTCACATGCGACTTTCCCTGCTCGGTTTGCTGTTCGTTTTCGCATCCCCGGTGAAGGCCGACGATCTACAGGATTACTACCCGATGAAGGTGGGAATGGTCTGGACCTACAAACTGGTCGGGATTGAGGATCGCTTCGTCGCCACCGTGACCAAAGAAGAGAAAGTCGGCGATCAGAATTGCTCGGTGATCGAGGGAAAGCTGAAAGGCAATGTGATCGCGAAAGAACACGTCGCGATGTTGAATGACGGTTTGTTCCGCTTCAAGTTCAGCGATCAGAACGTGCAAAACAACATCGAGCCGGCCATCTGTTTCATCAAAGGCGGCATCAAGAAAGGCGATACCTGGAAGCAAGATTACAAATTCGGCGACACGAAAATGTCGGTAACTTACACGATGGACGTCGAGGATGTCGAGGTCCCGGCGGGCAAATACAAGGACACGATCCTTATTCGCGCCAGCGCGATTGACAAGGCAGACGAGAAGGAGACGGTGACCAAGACGACAATCTGGTATGCGAAGGGCGTCGGCATGGTCAAGCAGGTGATTCTCCTCGGCGATCAACGCATCACCCTTGATCTAGAGAAGTTCGAAGAGCCGAAGAAATGACGGTTCAGAATTCCGTTGCTTGACGATCGCTTTCCCATCGCTAACTTAACGAAGATTCGATCCTCGACTCCCCTGTCGAGGTTTCTTTTTGCCCGACTTTGTGAAAAAAGTAACGAAGTTGTCTCCCCTCAACTTCGCGTCGAGAAGGTAGGTGACGCGGATGTTGGCAACGATCTCCGTGCAAACGAGTGCCGGCCTCGAGCCCGCCTACTCGCTAAGCAGCTATCTGCCGATTTTCATCTACCTCGCGGGGGTCCTCGCCTTCGCGGTTGGCGCGGTCGCGGCCTCCCAGTTGCTGTTTCTGAAGCCGCGAAAAGACACGGCCGTGAAACTGATGCCGTACGAATCGGGCGTCGATCCCATCGGCACCGCCCGCATGCAGTTCGACATCAAATTCTATCTGATCGCCATTCTGTTTCTGGTCTTCGACGTCGAATTGCTGTTCCTGTATCCCTGGGCGGTGATTGCCTACTCCGATGGGGCCGAGCCGATGTGGCGGGCCACCTTCGGGCGCATCGTCTTCTGGGAAATCATCGTTTTCCTCGTGACGCTCGCCGTCGCCTACGTTTATGCCTGGCGCAAGGGGGTGTTCCGGTGGCGGTAAAGTTCCCCGACTTCATCATCTCGAAGCTCGATTGGCTGGCGAATCAGGTTCGGGCCCATAGCCTGTGGCCGATGCCCTTCGCCACCGCTTGCTGCGGTATCGAATTGATGGCGACCGCGTCATCGCGCTACGATATCGCTCGCTTCGGTTCCGAAGCGATGCGGTTCACGCCCCGGCAATGCGATGTGATGATCGTCGCCGGTCGGGTGGTAATGAAAATGGTCCCCGTGATGCAGCGGATCTGGCAGCAGATGCCGGAACCGAAGTGGTGCATCTCGATGGGAGCGTGTGCGTCGAGCGGCGGCGTGTTCGACACCTATGCGGTCGTGCAGGGGATCGATCGCTTTATCCCGGTCGATGTCTACGTACCCGGCTGCCCACCGCGGCCGGAGCAGTTGATTCGGGCGGTGCTCGACTTACAGGAAAAGATCCAGAAAACCGGCACCATTGACGGCCGTGAGTTCACGGCCCGCAAGGCGTTCGAAGGCCCGGCCACGCTGGCTCGCGAACTCGATCTGGTCGACAAGATGATCGTGCCCGGCGACTACAACACCACGACCCGGCTGCAATCCTGAAGGATCCGTGATGCCTGGATATGCCGAAATCCTGACGCAGCGCTTCGGAGCGGAATCATTCACGACGTCGCAGTTCTGCGACAATCAGCGTGTTCTGGTCGCGGCCGCGCGGTTGTTCGACTTCATGCAAGTGCTCAAGACCGAATGCGGTTTCGACATGCTCGCGGAACTGACGGCCGTCGATTATCTGCACTATCCCAACGCCCGCGATCGCTTCGGCGTCATTTATGGCCTGACCAACACGACAACCGGTGAGCGGGTGTGGATCAAGGCGATGCTGAACGATCCCGATCCGACCATCGAATCGGTCTATCCCTTATGGAAGGGGGCCGACTGGCTGGAACGCGAAGTGTACGACATGTACGGGATCACCTTCGAAGGCCATCCCGACTTGCGGCGGGTTTTGATGCCGGAAGAGTTTACGTCGTTCCCGCTGCGGAAAGATTACCCGCTACGCGGGCGCGGTGAACGCCATAATTTCCCGACGATTACCCGTGCGGAGGGGTGAGTACGCCGAATCGAAAGCAATT
>JAIOQJ010000646.1 GCA_021413475.1 Planctomycetota bacterium
CGAGCCCGAAGCGCCAGCAAAGAAAGATTCGTCCTTGCTGGCGCTTCGGGCTCGGGTGGAATGTCAGGCATTTCAATTTCGGGTACTCGTCTCATGCAAATTCAAAATCGTCCGGGCCACCGACGTCCAGGCCGCGAGTTCCGCGATGTTCATGTTGCTCGGCGCGGGGCGATCGCCGATGGCGAGCAATTTCTCGGCGGCGGCCTTATCCTCGCCGAATTCCTTGAGATGCTTGGCAAAGAGGACTTCGACGACCTTCTGTTCCGCATCGGTTGCGGGGCGCGAAAGGGCCAAGCGGAAGGCGGTGTTGATGCGATCGCGGCTGGTCGAGCCGCTCGATTTCAGAATGCGTTCCGCGAGCACGCGTGAGGCCTCGACATAAGTGGGATCGTTGAGTAATACCAGCGCCTGCAACGGCGTGCTCGAACGCGGCCGTTCGTTCGTGCATTCTTCGCGCGTTGGGGCGTCGAAGGCAAACAGACTCGGATGGAGAAAGCTGCGGCACCAGTAGGTGTAGAGCCCCCGGCGGTATTGGTTCTCGCCCTTGTCGTTCTGCCATTCACGTTTGGGGAAGTTCAAATACGACCAGAAACCGGCCGGCTGATACGGCTTGGCGCTCGGGCCGCCAATCTGCGACGTGAGCAATCCACTTACCGCGAGGGCGTTGTCGCGAATGAACTCGGCATCAAGTCGGAAGCGATTCTGCCGGGCCAGCCAGAGATTGCTCGGATCGCGTTCACGCAATTCTTTCGTTGCGACCGACGATTGCCGATAAGTGCTCGACATCACCATCAGTTTGAGCATCTCCTTCGTGTTCCAGTTGCGTTGCACGAATTCCGTCGCGAGCCAGTCGAGCAACTCGGGATGCGAGGGCAAAGTCCCCTGAGTGCCGAGATCGTCGAGGTTCTTCACAAGGCCCTGACCGAAGGCGACCTTCCAGAGACGATTGACGTAAACGCGAGCCGTCAGCGGGTTCTCGGGCGAGACAAACCATTTGGCCAGATCCATCCGGGTGGCCCGAGTTTTTCCCTGGGCTACGGATCCGAGAAACGCGGGCGTGTCGGGTGTCACGATTTCACCACTGTCGTCGAGCCAGTTGCCGCGCGGCAGGATGCGAATGGTCCGCGGCGGGCCAGTCATCGAGACGAGCGTCGTCGGGGTCGTCTTTAGAAACTGATCTTTCTTCAACTGCGCCGCCGCCAGTTCCTTGCGGAGCCTCTCTGTCGCGGGAGCAACCTGGGTGCGATAATGCGAAGCGACCACCTGTTTTTGCGCAGGAGTCCTCTTCGCCAGTTCGACATTAAGGGCATCAACGAGCGGCTTGGCGAGGCCCTTGGTGCCATCTTTTTTCTTTTTCAGTACCTCTTCCCAGGTTTTCTGGGCCGCTTCCAGTTCCGGGGTCGTTCTGCCGAGCTCCGCTTGAATCCGCGCGAGGTCGGCGTCGATTTTCGCAATGGTCGATGCTTGTTCGTCGGTCATGATCGGCGTCTGCTCTTGACGGCCGACAGCTTTCTCATTGACATCGGCGAAGAAGGCGGCGAAGCGATAGAAATCCTTTGTTGTGTAAGGATCGTATTTATGGTTGTGGCACTCCGCACAAC
>JAIOQJ010000647.1 GCA_021413475.1 Planctomycetota bacterium
TTGGTCGTTTCGCCGTCGCCCTCGGCCTCGGTTTCGTCGTCTTTCGTCGCGCCCTTCCTGAGATGCTCGCCCTTTTTCTTCGCATACACCTTGGCCTTGGCGGGGTCGGCCGTGTAGCTCACCGTCCCCGGCAGCGCGAGAAGAGCCGTGATCTTCCAGTATTCCTCGCTCTTGAACGCTTCAATCTCGCGTTCGCGATCGACGATCAGCTTGACGGCAACGGACTGCACGCGGCCGGCGCTCAGGCCGCGGGTCACTTTTTTGCCGAGCAAGTTCGACAACGGATAACCGACGACACGATCAAGAACGCGCCTTGCTTCCTGCGCCTGCACCCGCTGATCGTTGATCTGCGAGGGATTTGCCATCGCCCGCTGCACGGCTGACTTCGTGATTTCGTTGAAGGTGATGCGTTGCGTGCGTGCCGGATCGAGTCCCAGCGCCTGCGAAATATGCCAGGCGATCGATTCCCCTTCGCGGTCGGGGTCAGTCGCCAGGTAGACCATGCTCGACTTGTCGGCTTCCTTCTTCAATTCGGCGAGAATTTCCTCGGCCGTTTTGAATTTACGGCCGCCACCGCCTTTCCCCGCGCCGCGGTCGACGACCACGTAACGGGGCACCCAGCCTTCCTTAATACTGATACCGACGACGTCCTCGGTCTTCAACTTGCCCTTGGGCGGCAAATCGCGCACGTGGCCGTAGCTGGCAAGCACCTTGAAGCCTGGCCCGAGATATTTCTCGATGGTCTTGGCCTTGGCCGGCGATTCAACGATGACGAGGCTGCGTCCGCCGGAGCGCGGAGCGGTATCCTCGCCAACCTCGATATGCACGGGTGCCGGGGCTGCCGCTTTCTTGGCGCGCGCTGTCGTCACCTTGGCGACGCCGGTGGCCGCTTTCTTCTTGGGGGCAGCGGGTTTCTTCGGCGCGGCGGGCTTTTTCGCCTCGGTGGGCTGCTTGGCTTCGTCTGGCTTCTTGCGCGGCGGCACGGGGACTCCTTTTGCTCGTCACAAATCAATCAATCACTCGTCATTAGATCAGAAACGCGGCTCGGCGATTCAAATTTCTCATCGCGCCGACCGCCCAAACGACGGAAGACCAATGACTAATGACTACTGATCTCCAGTTGTACGAACCGTCTTTGTCGATACAATCGTCGATTCGAGGGCTACAATTATCCCCTCACCAATAGTACAGTCTTTCGAGGCGTGTCAAGGCCGGCAGGGTGTTTTTTGTGCCGGCACATCGACATAAACTGAGGAACGGCAATGGCTTTCAATCCGTTCGATACTTTCCGCAAGAACTCCAAACCGATTCTCGCGGTAGTCACGATCTTCATCATGTTTATCTTCGTACTCTCCAGCGGCGTCGGCCAAGGGTTCGATTTTTTTGACTGGATTGCCCGGCAATTTGGCGGCGAGGACCGTCGCGGCCAGGTTCTCGGTACCATTGAAGGGAAAGATTATTATCAGCAATCCCTGCAAGAAATTCGCCTCAAGCGGGCCGCCGCCAATTCCTTCTTGTTCGCATCGGTCGATGCCGCCGACCGACGCATGCTCGCACAGGTTGAACAAGACGTAAAGCAGAACATTGTTAAAGGCGAGGTGGCGACCCTTCTCCAATCAGCGATCACCGCTCGCGAAGAGCTGTTTGACCCGAAGAAGGGTGGGGAACAACTTGGCCAGTTCAAATTTTTCCAGGCTCTGAACGCTTTAGAAACGAAGCAGCAAGAACTTAATAGCAAGGATCACCCGGTTGATTTCCGGGACGTATCCCGATTTTTACGCGTCATTAGCGGTGACGACCGTCGCATCAAGCGAAGCCAGACTCCGAACATGACGTACTTCAACGCCATCCCCAACACGACCGAAGAAGATGCCTTGCAGTTCGCCATGTACCTGACATTGGCGGATAAGTTGGGCATCGTGTACACGGAAGACGATATCAAGAAATTGCTGAGCAACGAAACCGATGGGCAATTGACGGAAGAAGATGCCGCCACCATCGATCGAAACATTCGCCAGCAACAGTTCCGAGGGATTTCCTCCGAACAGATTTTCAAATCAATTGGCGACGAATACCGCGTCATCACGGCGATGAAGGTTCTGTCCGGCAGTCGATATGACGGCCGCCCGAATTTCCCGGTCGCCATGACTCCGTACAATTTCTACGAATTTTACAAAGACCGCTGCAATGAAGTGACGTTCGATGTCATCGACGTTCCCGTCGAACCGTTCTTGAGCCAGGTGAAGGAAGAACCTTCGGATCAAGAGATCCGCAAGCTATACACGGACAACAAGTCTTTCGAGTACGACCCGGCCAGCCCAAAGCCCGGTTTCAAAGAACCTCGGAAAGCCCGCGTCGAATTCATCGCAATCGACGCGTCGAAAGCTCGCTACAAGGATGCCCAGCCGTTTATTCTTGCAACCAGCGTGATTTCGGGCGGACTACAATCGACCTTGCTTGGCGCGGGCAATATCCCCGGAGTGATGTCCGTTGCTGAACCGTTGCTTGCGGAATCGCTGGCGATCAAGCAAGGGGTCGGAACGAAAGTGGAATTCGCGAAAATCTCGCGCAATGGCAAAATTCGTTCGTCGTTGTGGGATTGGAACGTCGAGGGCCTCAAGGCGTCTGATCCGAAACTTTACGAGCCGATCCCGGTCGCTGCCATGATCGGCCAACTGGCCGGTGCCCGAAATCCGTTCATGGACGTCAGCGCGATGGTCGCCTCGCAGCGCCTTCTCGCTGACGCCGCCAAGACTCGGCAACAGCTACGCAACGCGCTGGATATCGATCTCGCCACTTCGCTTTTTCCTTCCCAGATTCCGATCTATTTGCTCAGCCTGATCGCGCCGAGCGTTTCCACCACTCCCGAAGTTGACGAGAAGGCTCTGGAAGCCGAAGAAAAGGCCACACTCGTGAACACGAAACAACCGCGCCATCTGGCGAAGTTGGATCTCGAAAAACTGGAGGGAAGGCTCAATGAGATTCGGGAGAATCTCTTCAAATTGGTGGAAAGAACGCCAGGCGGCTTCAAGCTCGACTCCAAGAAAATCGAACAGGCCAACAACGAAGCACGCACATTCGTGGCCGAATGGTTGGCAGGCCATGCGGGCTTTTTGAAAGGTTCCAATACCAATCCGGCCGATCGATTTCATATCGGTGACGATCTAATGTTGGCGCCCGCTTTCGACGTGATCAAATCGATGCCCGAGTACACCAATATCGTGAGAGAGCGATTTTTCTCCAACGTTCAACAGGATTTGGTCGACGCGACTCTTTACCAGCCCGTGGTTTTGAACGATTTGACGATCCCTGCGGATACGCAACTGGATCCGAAGATGCTTCGGAATTTCTCGCAACCGATCTATGTCGCCTGGAAGATCGAAGATCGCAAGGCGATCACTCATCCCGAGCTGAAGAACGTCCCGCCTGATCTCTATGCCGAGATCGTCAAAGCATGGAAAATGGAGAAGGCCCGCGTGCTCGCCGAGCAGGCGGCCAATGCACTCGCCAACGACCTCCGCTCGCTCGCCAAGAAGGAACTCATTGATGCCAACAATCCAGCCGCTTTCGACAAGGGCATGAACGACCGCGTTGATGCGGGCAAATACACGCTCCTGACGAACCCCATCAAGGTCGCCGTGCTTCGCAAGAAGATGCCGACCCAGCAGGAGGCGCGACGCACCCAGCTCAACTACGAGAAGGTAACGATCGACAACAAGCAAATTCGTTACCCGTTGCCAAACATGACGGACTTGCTGCTCGAAGTCCGCAATAAGCCGGTGGGCGAAGTGGTTGTCACGCCCGACGTGCCCAAGTCGAACTTCTACGTGGCGGTCATGACGCGCAAAGACGTGCCAAGCATCGAGAACTTCTACAACTTCATCTACCGCTACAGCAACGTAGCGACCGATCGCCGTAGCGAACTCGACACGCTTTATGGCAAGCAGGCGTCCGCTGAAGCCGCCCGGGAATTCATGAAAGACTTGGACGATCGGTTGAAAGCCGAGACGAAGCTCAAGATCACCGACGCGATGAAGAAGGAAAAAGAGTTGACCCAGCAATTCGGGCAATGATGGGCGCGTTGACGATCACTTCGGGTTAGCCGCGACGCATCGCGGCTAACCGTGTTTAATCCATTTCCCCCGCCCTCTCCGCGCGGTATCATCTCCTTCCACGAACCACCATCCGCATCGAGGATTCACCATGCGCTGTTCCTGGGCACTTTTCTATGTCGTTCTCTCGGCCGCGGTTCTCCGTGCCGATGGACCGATCGACAATCAACCCGACAACGTTCGCCGGGTGCCGCCGCCGGGCGTGAAGGTTCCCGACGCCGATGCAAAGGAACTGGCCGTCGGGCTCGAGGAACTCAAGAAGCTCATCGATGTCCTCAAAATCAAATCGACGACAAAACCCGAGAGCCTGGCGTTGATCCCGGATGTCGAGGTCTACTACAAGGCCGTCCACGACGCGCTCAAATACGACGAATTCTTCAACGTTAAAGACGTCGCCAAGGATGTCGCGAATGCCAAGAAACTGCTGCAGATCGGCAAAGAGCGCGCGGAAGCATTGGCTGAAGGCAAGCATCCCTGGACCACGCAGACCGGCGTTGTCGTTCGCGGCTATCGCTCGAAGATTGATGGTTCGGTGCAGCCCTACAGCGTCGCGATTCCGAAGGACTACGACTTCAAAAAGAAGATCCGCCTCGATTTCTGGTGCCACGGCCGCGGCGAGACGCTCAGCGAATTAAACTTCATCCAGGGTGCGAGTGGCGGCCAGTTCGCATCCGACAAGATGATCGTCCTGAATCTTTACGGTCGATACTGCTGCGCCAACAAACTGGCCGGTGAAATCGATTGCTTCGAGGCACTTGCTCATGCGAAGCAGAACTACGCCATCGACGAGAATCGCCTGGTGATGCGCGGCTTCTCAATGGGCGGTGCCGCCTGCTGGCAGTTCGCGGTGCATTATCCGTCGATGTGGTGTGCCGCCGCCCCCGGGGCCGGCTTCTCGGAGACCGCGGATTTCCTCAAAGTCTTCCAGAACGAGAAAGTCGATCCGACCTGGTACGAGAAGAAACTCTGGCACATGTACGACTGCACCGACTATGCCCTTAACCTGTACAACCTGCCGACCGTCGCCTACAGTGGCGAAATCGACTCACAGAAGCAAGCGGCCGACATCATGGCCAAGGCGATGAAGCGCGAAGGGCTCGAGTTGGTCCACATCATCGGCCCCAAGACCGGCCATAGCTACGAGAAGGCCGCCAAGGCCGAGATCATCGAGAAGATCGACAAAATCGCGGACAAAGGCCGTGACCCGTATCCCGCCAAAATCAAGTTCGTGACCTACACGCTTAGCTACAACGAGAGCTTCTGGCTTTCCGTTCATGGACTCGAACAGCACTGGGAACGGGCTCAAGTCGAAGGCGAGATCGTCGACAAGAACACCATCACGATCAAGTCCAAGAACGTGACCGAACTCTTGATCAATTTCGGGGCTAAGAACAATGCCCTCGCTGTGACCGGGGCCATCAAGGTCGAAATCGACGGCCAGACGATCGATACGGCGAAAGTCGACCGGACCGAGGGGAGCTTCATTCTCTTGCTCAACAAGGCGGACGGGAAGTGGATGAGCAGCGTGCAGTTCTCCGGCGATACGAAGGTAGTGAAGAAACAGCACGGCCTGCAAGGCCCCATCGATGACGCCTTCCTCGATTCGTTCGTGATGGTGAAGCCGACCGGCAAGCCGCTCAACGAAGCGATGGGCAAATGGTGCGACACCGAAATGAAACACGCGGCCATGCACTGGCGGCGGCAATTCCGCGGCGAGGCACCGATGAAGGACGACAACGACATTAGCGACGATGACATCCGCAACAGCAACCTGATCCTCTGGGGCGATCCGTCGAGCAACGCGGTTCTGAAGAAAATCGCCGACAAGCTGCCCATCACCTGGAAAGACGGCAAGATCGTCGTGGGCGGTGAAACTTTCGATGCCGGCACGCATGTGCCGCTGTTGATTTATCCAAACCCGCTCAACCCGAGGAAGTACGTGGTCCTCAACAGCGGCTTTACCTTCCGCGAGTACGACTACCTCAACAAC
>JAIOQJ010000648.1 GCA_021413475.1 Planctomycetota bacterium
GGGCGCCGGCTCGCCAACTCAACTCACTTCTTGCTCAACAACTTCAAATGCACGTTTCCGACGTCCCACATGTAGTGGCTGATTTTGTGCTTCTCGACGGCTGTTTTGAGATGTTCCTGGCTCTTCTTGAGATCGCCCTCCGCTTCGAAGTTTAGCCCGACATAGAGATGAGCGTAGAAGAGGGCCTCGTTCTTGTCCTCGGCGTCGAGCTTGGCTTCCTGAGCCGTCTTGATGACCTCTTCGGCCGTCGCCTTGCCCTTGATCAGGTCGTAGACCTTCATCATCGGCACCCGGGCATCGGGGCCAACGACCAAAATCGTTTCGCGAGCTTTCTTGACGCCGTCAACGCGAGCGTTGCAGAGGTAGTGCCAGAAAGC
Organism: Planctomycetota bacterium; assembly: GCA_021413475.1. Taxonomy (GTDB): domain Bacteria; phylum Planctomycetota; class Planctomycetia; order Gemmatales; family Gemmataceae; genus JAIOQJ01. The sequence continues at coordinate 378 of JAIOQJ010000648.1, forward strand.
ATTCTCGACGTCGTTGCCGAAGGCCTTCTCGCCGGCCTTGAATTGTTTGGCACCCTCGGCAAACCGCTTGGCGTAATAGAGCGAAATGCCATAGCGCCAGTGATCGTCGTACCCTTTGGGGTTGGCCTTGATGTAAGCCTCGAAATCCTTGATTGATTCGTCGATTTTACCGAGTTTGAACTGCTCGCCGCCGCGTTGATTGGTCGCGGCAATCAACTTCTCATCGAGAGACATGGCCTTCTCGAAATCCTTGATCGCTTCGTCAGGCTTGCGGAGGCGGCCGTTCACTTCACCGCGAAAATACCAGGCCATCGCGTTCTTTGGGGCCAGCTTGACGGCTTCATCGGCGGCCTTCAATGCCGCCTCGTTGTCCCCCTTCTTGAGAGAGACCTGAACTTTCCTGATCGCATCCTCGATTTCGTCGGCACGGCTGGCGGACATGGTGGAACTCATCAGGAAACAGAGGAACGTGAAGAACAAGCGGCGCATGATTCCATCTCCAGGTTTTGGGGTACAGGGAGGGCATCTTAACGACTGCGGGTGCCGATCGCAACAGGCTGCTCGACATTGCTCCGCTCAAGATGACTTTTGCTCGTCAAATCGGTATGATAATTGAACTAGATTGGATGAAAAACTACCTGTCAGGAGTCGTTTCTTGAATACTACTGCATCCGGCTTGAAGCTAGAGGATTCTGTCACCGGGGCCGGCGTCGAAGCGGTCGCGGGCAAGCTGGTCGAGGTTCACTATACCGGCACGCTGGCCGACGGAACGAAGTTCGACAGCAGCCACGATCGCAAAAAGCCGTTTAGCTTCAAGCTCGGCGCGGGAATGGTCATCAAGGGTTGGGACGAAGGCGTCGCCGGCATGAAAGTCGGCGGCAAACGCAAACTGGTCATCCCCTACCAACTCGCTTATGGCGAGCGTGGCTCTCCGCCGGTCATTCCGCCCAAGGCGGAACTAACGTTCGATGTCGAATTACTTCGCGTTATTTAATTGTCCACACACCGAAATGAAAGGACCTCTTCAATGTCGAAAAGTGGTTACATCACGCTGGGAGTGCTCGCGATCCTGATCATCCCGGCATTTACCGTCGTTATTGTCCAGCAGTCGCAGCCAACCCAGGTCAACGCGGCCGACAAGGACAAGAAGGAAGAAGAAGGAACCGTCACGACCAAGTCAGGCTTGAAGTACAAGGACATCAAAGTCGGCGACGGGACAGAAGCCAAAGCGGGCAAGACCGTTGTCGTTCACTACACCGGCACGCTGACGGACGGCAAGAAATTCGACAGCAGCGTCGACCGCAAAGAGCCGTTCTCGTTCGGTCTCGGTGCGGGACAAGTGATCAAAGGCTGGGACGAAGGCGTCGCTGGTATGAAGGTTGGCGGCAAACGCAAGCTGACCATTCCTTACGAACTCGCCTACGGTGAAAGGGGCCGTCCGCCGGTCATCCCCGAAAAGGCTATTTTGATCTTCGATGTGGAACTTCTCGAAGTCAAGTAACTCATTTTCGGTCAGCCGCGACGCGAAGCGGAGCGATTTTGCCCACGCGTCGAATCACTTCGCGTCGCGGCCAACCAATTTCACTTCTTCAAAAAAC
>JAIOQJ010000008.1 GCA_021413475.1 Planctomycetota bacterium
TCGCGCCGCTGGACAAGGACATTGCGAAGAACCTCGACAACGCCCAGAAGGAAATGAAGGACGCGAAGAACGCCCTCGCCAAGAACGATCCCAAGGAATCGGTCAAGCCGCAAGAGAAGGCGAAGGAAGAACTGCTCAAGGCTCGCGATCAGTTGGACAAGCGCATCGCGCAGCTCGAAAAGGAAAAGGTCGACACCCTCGAAGCGCTCAAGGGCGTCGAAAAGAAGATCGACGACCTGATCGCCAAGCAGCAGGAGAATCGCGACGCCACCGAAAAGGCCGAGATGGAGAAGAACCCCAAGCTCGACAACCTCGCGGCCAAGCAAGAACAGTTGAAGAAGGAAGTGCAGAAGCTGGCCGAGCAGCCGTTGCCCGGCCAGGAGAAAATCAAGCCGCAGCTGGAAAAGGCTCAGGCCGCCCAGGAGAAAGCCAAGGACAAGCTAGCCGACAACATGGCCAAGCCGTCTCTGCCGAAGCAGGACGAAGCGCTCAAGGCGCTCGAGATGGCGAAAAAGGAAGTCGCCGAGAAGATCGACCAGATCGAGAAGAACCGCATGGCCATCGAGCAACTCGAACAGGCCAAGGAAAAGGTTCAGCAGCTGGCCAAGGAAGAGAACAAGATCGCCGAACAGGCTCAGAAGAACGAGAAGAAGGACGGCGACAATCAGAAGAAGGATGGAGACAACGCAAAGAAGGACGGGGACAACCAGAAGAAAGATGGCGACAACCAGAAAAAGGACGGCGATAACCAGAAGAAAGACGGCGACAATCAAAAGCCTGACAACCAACAGTTGGCGAAGGATCAGCAGAAGCTGAGCCCAGGACAAGCTCGAGCAGAACCAGCCGAAGCAAGCCGCCGAGCAAGCCAAGGAGGCCGCGCAGAAGCTCGACATGGCCGCCAAGGAAATTGAAAAAGCTCTTGAAATGGCCAAGGCCAAGGAAGCCCTCGACGAGAAGAATCTCAAGCCGATGAACATCGACCTGGCCGAAGCCAAGAAGCAGCTTGAGAAGGCTCTCGAGAACGCCGAAAAGGCCGAGATGCTGGCGAAGGAAGCCGGCAAGGAAATGATGCCGAACGAACAAATGGCTCAGGAAAAGATGCCGATGGACGGCGAGCCAAAAGATGGGGCGCCGAAGGATGGCGCTCCCAAGGACGGAGAGCCGAAGGACGGGGCTCCCAAGGATGGCGCTCCGAAAGATGGAGCGCCCAAGGATGGCGCTCCGAAAGACGGGGCACCTAAGGATGGTGCACCAAAAGACGGCGCCCCGAAGGACGGCGCTCCCAAAGATGGAGCCCCGAAGGATGGCGCGCCCAAGGACGGCATGGGGAAAGACGGCATGGGCAAGGGCCCGCCGATGGGCGGCAAAGGCCCGCCGATGCCGGGCGCTCCGAGGCCGGGCGCTCCGATGCCGGGTGCTCCGATGCCCGGCGCTCCAATGCCGGCGAAGGCCGACGCTCTCGCCAAGGCGAAGGAAGCCAACAAGGACGCTCAGTCGGCCTTGCAGCAGGCGAAGGAAAACGCCCCGATGGCCATCGCTCCGCAGCTTGAGAAGGCGGAGATGGAACTGCAAAAGGCCGGCGAGAAACTCGATCAAGCCAACCCCAACGAGGCCGCCATGGCGGAGCAAGCCGCCAAGCAAGCTCTCGACATGGCCCTCAACACCCTGAAGGAAGCCCTCGATCAACAAGCCATGCAGGGCATGCCCGGCGACCAGATGGCCATGGGCGACCCCATGGACGGCATGCCGATGGACGGCATGGGCGAGGGGAAAGACGGCATGGGTGAAGGCAAGGACGGCATGGGCGAAGGGAAAGATGGAAAGGGTGAAGGCAAAGGCGAAGGCAAGGGGGAAGGAAAAGGTGAAGGCAAGGGCGAAGGGAAAGGCGAAGGCAATAAGCCGAGCGATTCCATGAAGGGCAAAGGCAAGGGCAACGAGAAGAACGAAGGCAAGGGCTCCGGCGACCGCGTCGCCGACGGCAAGGTCTCCAATGCTCCCTCGAAGCTCAACGACCTCAATGGCGAAGGTGCCTTCCTGCACCTGCCCCCGCGCCAACGCGAATTGATTCGCCAGGCCATGAGCGGCAACCTTCCGCCCGAGTATGCTTCCTCCATCCAGCAGTACTACATGAACATCGCACGCGGCCGGCCCGCGGGTTCGGGGTCCGGACAGCAGAAGTAACAACACCCGCCTCGTTCGCTGCCCCGCCGGCCAACCGGCGGGGCGGCGTTCAATGTTGCCGGCGCGGAAATTGTTTGGCGTTTTGTCCTCGATGTCGCCGTACAATGGAAGGCGCAGGTACTGGTGTCTTGATCTTCTTGCTGCTGTTAGGATCATTCATCGTGTTCCTACCGCACCGAGCCAAGTGAAAGTCAGAAAGGTCTACGATGATCGCCTTGAAACGAAGTTTGCTCGTCGCCGTCCTGTCGATCGCGTGCCCGTTCGCCTCGTCCGCCCGCGCCGCCGACGTCGTGATGGACGACGCCACCAAAAAGGCCACGGCCCGCGCCCTCGAATGGCTGGCGAAGCAGCAGTCGCCGGACGGCAGTTTCAGCGATGGCGGCTACGTGCATAACACCGCCATCACCGCCTTCGCCGCGCTGGCCTTCATGTCGCAAGGCCATTTGCCGAATCAGGGCCTGTACGGTCCCGAAGTCGCCAAGGCCGCCAAATTCCTGATCGCCTCGCAGCGTGAAGACGGCTACTTGGTGGGCAGCCGCGGCGGCAACATGTATTGCCACGGCATGGCCACGCTCGCTCTGTCCGAAATGTGGGGCCAGACCGGCGACGACGAAATCCTCAAGCCCCTCAAGAAGGCGGTCGACCTCATCGTCCGCTGTCAAAACCAAAAGGGCGGCTGGCGCTACGAGCCCGCCCCCACCGGCGACGACATCTCCGTGACCATCATGCAAGTCATGGCTCTCCGCTCCGCGATCAACAACGGCCTCAACGTCCCCAAGCAACCGCGCAACACGATGGAAGATGCCATCAAGTACGTCAAGGCCTGCTACAACCAACAACAGGGCGGCTTCACCTATCAGCCCTACGGCGGCGCCCCCGGCTTCGCCCGCACCGCGGCCGGTTGCTGCGTGCTGTATCTCTCGGGCAAGTACGACGATAACAAGTACCTCGACCCGGCCGTCAAGTTCCTGCAAAAGAGATTCGACCAGCCCGACGGCCACTTCTTCTACGGCCACTACTACGCCGCCCACGCGATGTACCAGCGCGGCGGCAAGGAGTGGGAAGAGTGGTACGGCAAACTCAACAAGGTCTTCATGACCCCCGGCCAACAGACGACGGACGGACCGATGGCCGGCAGCTGGTCCGCGACCCGGCACCGCGAAGTCGGGCCGGTCTATCAGACCGCCATCGCGGTGATTTGTCTGTCGACGCCGCTGCACTACCTGCCGGTGTTCCAGCGATAGTCGGCGTCGAAACCTGAACGAACCGCAAAACCCACCGAACCCTCGGTGGGTTTTGCGTTGGAGTCCCGCCTTCAGGCGGGTTGGTAGAACGAGTCCCCTGGCCCGTCCAATTCCGGGGGGCGGGCTCGGAAGCCCATCCTACGTTACCCCGCCCCTCGTCCCACGGGTGACATCGCACTAGAATGAACTGAAAGCTCGAATCTCCCTCCAGTTGGTCGCCCATGTCAAGCTTGGCCCCCAGCAAACGCGAACACCCTACCAACACTCCGCCCTCCCGCGCCGGTCTGCTCGACTGGCTGACGAAATACGCGACGTCGACCGTCGGCCAAAAGTTCGTCGTCGCCCTCACGGGCACGGCCCTGGTCGGCTTCGTGATCGCTCACATGGCGGGCAACCTGCAAATCTTCGCCGGCCGCGAAAAGCTCAACGAATACGCACTCTTCCTGAAGAACCTCGGGCCCATGCTCTGGGCGATGCGAATCGGCCTGCTCGTCGTTTTCGTCGTCCATATTTTGCTGACGCTCTCGCTCAAGAAGCGGTCGTCGAACGCCCGCCCGATCGGCTACGTTCATTCCGACACGATTCAAGCGAGTTTCGCATCCGTCACAATGGTGTGGACGGGACTCTTGGTGCTCGCCTTCACGCTCTACCATCTGGCCCATTTCACGTTCGGCTGGACGCAGACCGCCGACGGACGAAACTTCCTGACGCTCCACGACCCAAAAGGCCATCACGACGTTTACGAAATGGTGATCGCCGGCTTCCGCAGTCCGGTCGTGGCGATCATTTACTTGATCGCCCAGGCGATTCTGTTCGTGCATCTCAGTCACGGGATTGGGAGCGTTTTTCAAACGTTGGGACTCAATACGCCGCGGACGGCGCAGTTCTTTCGACGCCTCGGTTTCGCGGTGGCGGGAGTGATCTTCGCGGGCAATTGTTCGATCGTGGTGGCGGTGTGGACGGGCATGGTGCACTGATCGCCTTCGGACGGGTCTCCGACCCGTCCGAAGGCGAAGCGACGATTGGCCTGATGTTTCGGCCTCGGACTGGACGGAGACCCGTCCTACGGCCCCGATTCGCAGGGACTCGAAAAATGAATCTCGACTCGAAGGCTCCGTCGGGCCCGCTGGAAACGCGTTGGACGCGCTACAAGGCGGACGCCAAGTTGGTGAACCCCGCGAACAAGCGGAAGTTCAGCGTCATCGTCGTGGGCACCGGTCTCGCCGGCGGGGCGGCCGCGGCCACGCTCGCGGAACTCGGCTACCAGGTCTCCTCGTTCTGTTATCAAGACAGCCCGCGCCGCGCCCACTCGATCGCCGCGCAATGCGGCATCAACGCCGCCAAGAACTATCAAAACGACGGCGACAGCATCTGGCGGCTCTTCTACGACACCATCAAAGGCGGCGACTTCCGCGCCCGCGAGTCGAACGTCTACCGCCTCGCCGAAGTCAGCGTCAACATCATCGACCAGTGCGTGGCCCAAGGCGTGCCGTTCGCTCGCGAATACGGCGGCCTGCTCACCAATCGTTCCTTCGGCGGCGCACAAGTCTCGCGCACGTTTTACTGCCGCGGCCAGACGGGGCAGCAACTTCTCATCGGCGCGTATCAAGCGTTGAGCCGGCAGATTGGCGCCGGCAACATCAAGATGCACCCGCGGACGGAGATGCTCGACCTCGTCGTCGTCAACGGCCGGGCCGCGGGCATCGTCGTCCGCA